>JBAXGJ010000047.1:0-7809 GCA_037139475.1 Actinomycetes bacterium | reverse complement strand
CCGCTGCGGGCTTTATTCGAAGTCAACCAAGGGAGTACGTATGACCACCGCCACAAACGCGGTCGGACTGAGGGAACTGCTGGAGGCTGGAGTCCACTTCGGGCACCAGACGCGCCGTTGGAATCCAAAGATGCGTCGTTACATCTTCGGCGAGCGCGAAGGCATCTACATCGTCGACCTGCTCCGCACCGAGGTTCTGCTTGCCGAGGCTCAGGCGTTCGTCGAGCAGATCGCTCGCGGCGGAGGAATCATTCTCTTCGTCGGCACTAAGAAGCAGGCCCGCGACTCGGTCAAGGACGCCGCCGAACGCGCTGGAATGCCTTACGTCAACCATCGTTGGCTCGGCGGGCTGCTGACCAACTACCAGACGATCAGCCAGCGGATTCGGCGCCTTCATGACCTTGAGGGCTACGAAGAGGAAGGCCAGCTAGCGCTGCTGCCAACCCGCGAGCGGATGTCGGCGATCGCCGACCTGACAAAGCTGCGCGCCAACCTTGGCGGCGTCAAGCACATGCAGCGCGCCCCTGATGCGATCTTCGTCGTCGACGTAAATGTCGAAGAGATCGCGGTACGAGAAGCGCAGCGGCTGCGAATTCCTGTGATTGGACTCGTCGATACGAACTGCGACCCCGACGGGATCGATTTCGTCATCCCTGGGAACGATGACGCTATTCGCTCGTGCAAGGTGGTCGCCGACGGGCTCGCGGACGTAATCGCCGAAGCTCGCCTCAGCTTCCTCGCTGACGAGGAAAAGGCCCGCCTTGAAGCTGAAGAGCAGGCCCGAATTCGCGCCGAGGAGCAGGCGAAGATTGAAGCTGAGCAGGCCGAACAGATGAAGGTTCAAGAGGCCGAGCGCCTCGCCGCCGAAGCTGCAGCGGTCGAACTCGCGGCAGCGCAGCCGCCGGAGGCACCTGCTGCGCCAGCGGCGGTCGTCGAGGAAGCTCCTGCTGAGCCAGCCGAAGCAGAGGAAGCTCCAACAGAGGAAGCGCCAGCAGAGGAAGCTCCAGCGGAGGAAGCGGCTCCCGCGGCCGAACCGGAAGAGGAGTCCAAGTGAGCGAGGTCAAGGCCGCGGATGTAGCCGCGCTTCGCAAGGCAACGGGCGCCGGAATGATGGACTGCAAGCAGGCGCTGACGGAAGCCGACGGAGACGCTGAGCGGGCAACCGAGATTCTGCGCGTCAAGATGGGCAACAAGCTCGGCAAGCTCGCCGACCGCGAAGCTGCCGAAGGGACCGTGCAGTCCTACATCCACGCAACGGGCACAGTTGGAGTTCTCGTCGAGGTCAACTGCAACACCGACTTTGTAGCCCGCAACGACGAGTTCGTCGCTTTTGCGCGCGAGATCGCGATGCACATCGCTGCATCACCGGCGACCCGCTTCGTAAACGACGATCAGGTCCCGGCAGAGGAACGCGAAGCAGAGGAACGCGTCTTTGCAGAGCAAGCCGCCGACAAGCCCGAGAAGGTGCGGCCCAAGGTCGTGCAAGGGATGCTCGACAAGTGGCTCGACGAAACGGTGCTGCTGCGTCAGAAGCACGTCAACGCTGACCGCTACGAAGGCAAGACGATTGAGCAGCTGCGCGACGACCTCTCAGCGAAGACCGGAGAGAACGTCGTCGTATCGCGATTCGAACGTTACGCCGTAGGGGAGTAGCCTTCGGTCATGGCCGACGAGGCAGTATTCCGGCGGGTCCTAATAAAACTCTCCGGTGAGTCGTTGATGGGCGAGCTCGACTTCGGAACCGATCCCAACCGAGTCAACGCCGTCGCCCAGCAGATCAAGGTGGTCCATGACCGCGGGATTGAGGTTTCGATCGTCGTCGGCGCGGGCAACATCTACCGCGGCATGAGTGGCGCCGCCGCCGGGATGGACCGCGCCACCGCTGACTACATGGGAATGCTCGCCACCGTGCTCAACGCACTTCCGCTCCAGGACGCGCTCGAGAGGATCGGCGTTCACACCCGAGTGCAGTCGGCGATCGCAGTCGCCGAGGTCGCCGAGCCGTACATCCGTCGTCGCGCGATGCGCCACCTCGAGAAGGGCCGCGTAGTGATCTTCGCTGGCGGCACTGGGAACCCGTTCTTCACGACCGATACGGCCGCCGCGCTGCGAGCAACTGAGGTCCGCGCCGAAGCGATCCTGATGGCGAAGAACGGCGTCGACGGCGTTTACAGCGCCGACCCGAAAGAGGACGCGACCGCTGAGCTAATCCCGACGATCACTCACATGGATGCAATCCAGAGAGGCCTGAAAGTGATGGACGCGACCGCGCTGACGCTCTGCATGGAGAACGGGCTGCCGATTCACGTCTTTAACATGGACGACGAGCAGAACATCGACAGGATAGTCTGCGGAAGCGCTGTGGGAACCTTGGTCAAGACATGAGCGATCTAATCGACGAACTACTCGCCGACGCCGGCGAACGGATGACGCTGACGGTTGAAAGCACGAACGCCGAGTTCGCGACGATCCGCACCGGTCGCGCAAGCCCGGCTCTGCTCGACCGCGTGATGGTCGACTACTACGAGGTACCAACTCCGCTTAAGCAGCTAGCGACGATCAATGCGCCGGAGGCGCGGCTTCTGACGGTTCAGCCATTCGACATCTCGTCGATCAAGCTGATCGAGAAGGCGATCACCGACTCCGACATCGGCCTCACACCTGGGAACGACGGCAAGTTGATTCGGCTATCGATCCCAGAACTGAACGAGGAGCGGCGCGCCGAACTGGTGAAGGTCGTGCGCGCGATCGCGGAGGAAGGTCGCATTGCGATACGAAACGTGCGCCGTGACGTTATGCAGGACCTGCGCGACCTGCGCGAAGCTGGCGACGCTGGTGCCGATGACGAGCACCGCGCCGAGCAGGAGCTGCAGAAGCTTACGGACGCGAAGGTTGCCGGCCTTGAAACCCACCTCAAGGGAAAAGAAGCAGAGATCACCGAGGTCTGATGACCGACTCCGCGGCGGCGGCGCGGTACGTCGCGATTATCACCGACGGCAACGGACGTTGGGCCGAGAAGCAAGGCCTCCCAACTCTTGACGGGCACAGCGCCGGAGCTGACAACGTAAAGGCTCGGATACGTGACGCCGTCGAGCTCGGCGTCAAGGAGCTGACGGTTTACTCGTTCTCGACTGAGAATTGGAGCCGCCCCGCCGCCGAGGTGGCGGGCCTGATGGAGATGTTTGCCGAGCGGATCACGAGCGAAACACCAGAGCTGAAGCAAGAGGGCGTCCGGATGCGCTTCATTGGACGGCGTGACCGGATCGGTGCCACGCTGTTGGAACGAATTGAGTGGGCCGAGGCAGAGACCGCTGACAACGGGCTGCTCACGCTTTTCATTGCCTTCGACTACGGATCGCGTGCTGAGATCGTCGACGCGGCCTCGCGCTATGAGGGCGGTGGCGAAGAGGCCTTCGCAAAGCTGCTTTACGCGCCCGAGATGCATGAGCCCGACCTGCTGATACGAACCGGGGGGGACCTGCGCGTTTCGAACTATCTGCTCTGGCAGTGTGCCTACTCGGAGCTCGTCTTCCGTGATGAGTTGTGGCCCGACTTCGGCCGCCAGTCGTTCGTCGACTCGTTGGACCAGTTCGCCGGCCGCGAACGTAGATTCGGGGGCCGCTCGTGAACGCCGGTGAGCAGCCGCCAGATCGGCCTCGTGGAGGCCGCATGCGTTGGCTGGAGCTTCGAAACGGCGGCTCCGACCTGACGGCGCGCGTCGCAACAGCCGTGCCGCTTGCACTGCTGGCGATCGCCCTAGTCGCGATCGGTGGCTGGGTCTTTGCGATCGGCATCTTCGTGCTCGGAGTGATTGCGCTGCGCGAGCTGTTTTCAATGTTTGAACGCCTTTCGCCGCCGATCCTGGCTGGCTTTGTCGGCCTGCTGCTCTTGCTCGTCGCGGCCGAGACCGGCGGCCCACCGCGCGTCTTGATGGCCCTTGTCGCCTCGCTGGCGGTCGTCTTCCTGATCAGCATCAGCGACCACCGAGCAACGAGCCTGCCTGGGCTCGCGCTGGCAATGCTGGGGCTGATTTGGATTGGGCTCGGGTTCGCACACGCGATCATGTTGCGCGACCTCGAACACGGCTCTGCAATCGTCTTCCTCGTCCTGATAGCGACCTTCCTGACCGACACCGGGGCCTACTTTGGTGGACGCGCCTTCGGCAAGAGACAGCTCGCGCCGAAGATTTCGCCGGCCAAAACCGTCGAAGGGTTGCTGCTCGGAATCCTCGCCGGCACCGCGGCTGCATGGTTCACAGGGCTCTACTTCGACTGGCTGAGCGGAGTCGACGCACTGATCCTCGGCTTCTCGGTTTCTCTGGTCGCGCCACTCGGTGACCTCTTCGAGAGCTATGTGAAGCGTGAAGCAGGCGTGAAGGACTCGGGCACAATCTTTGGCGCTCACGGCGGCGTCCTCGACCGCCTCGACGCCGTCTGCTTCTCGATCGTCGCCGGCTATTACGTCTGGAGCGCGCTGCTCTAGCGCTGATCTGAGATGCGTCGACTCGTAATCCTTGGTTCGACCGGCTCGATCGGCGTGCAGGCGCTTGAGGTAGTCGCCGCAGGCGACGAGCACGAGGTCGTCGCGCTCTCGGCCGATCATCGCTGGGAAGAGCTAATCGCTCAGGCGAAGGCTCACAACGTGCGCCGCGTGGCGATCGCCGACGAGAGCAGCGCCGAGCAGGCCCGCGCAGCATGGGATGGCGAAGTCTTGAGTGGCCCAGAGGCTCTCGCTCAGTTGATCTCCGGCGCAGAGGCCGATCTCGTCTGCAACGCAATCGTCGGTTCAGCCGGGCTGGCGGCGACAGTCGTGGCGCTGAGTGAGGGGATCGATCTTGCGCTCGCAAATAAGGAGTCGCTGGTCGTTGGCGGCGAGCTCGTGATCGAACTGGCCGCAGCGACGGGGGCCAGGCTGCTGCCGGTCGACTCGGAGCATTCGGCTCTCTACCAGCTGATCGCGAGTGAGAAGGGCCAGTCCCCGGGGACAATCGAGCGCCTGACGCTGACTGCATCGGGCGGCCCGTTCCGAGGCCGCAGCCGCGATCAGCTCGCCTCGGTCACTGTCGAAGAGGCGCTAAACCACCCGACATGGGAGATGGGTGGCAAAATTTCGATCGATTCGGCGACGTTGATGAACAAGGGCCTCGAAGTGATTGAGGCGCACCAGCTCTTCGGCACCGAATACAGCGCGATCGACGTCGTAGTCCACCCACAGTCGATCATCCACTCGATGATCTCGCTCTCAGACGGATCCTCGCTGGCCCACATGGGCTATCCCGACATGAGGGTGCCGATCGCCTACGCGCTCCATTGGCCAGAGCGGGCGACCGTCGATCTGAAGCCGCTCGACCTAGAGCAGCTCGGTTCGCTGACCTTCGAGGCAGTAGACAACGACGCCTTCCCCTGCCTTGGCCTAGCGCTCGCCGCCGGCCGAGAGGGTGGCACGGCGCCGTGCGTGCTTAACGCCGCCAACGAGGTTGCGGTAGCCGCGTTCCTCGACCACCGCTGCAGCTTCCTCCAGATCGCCAGTGTGATTGAAGCAACGCTCGACGCCGTTGACATTGAACAGAGTTACTCATTTGAGACGTTGATTGAAAGCGACCGCGCGGCGCGCGAAGCGGCAACTGAGCAGCTGCAGGCGTTCGCCTAGAAGACTGGCCGTACACTCGTAGCGATGAGTTACCTGCTCGCCTTCGTCGGATTCTCGGCGCTCGTAATGCTCCATGAGCTCGGTCACTTCTGGGCCGCGAAAAGAGTTGGGATGCGCGTTGAGCGCTTCTCTCTCTTCTTTCCTCCGCACATCTGGAAGACGACGAAGGGCGAGACCGAATACTGCATCGGATTGATTCCACTCGGCGGTTACGTGCGAATCATGGGGATGAATCCGAACGAAGAGATTCCGCCAGAACTTGCCGACCGCTCCTACTCGCGGATGGCTGTAAACAAGCGAATTTTCGTGATTGCGGCCGGCCCGCTAATGAATGTGCTGGTCGCGTTCGTGATTCTCTTCGGCCTCTTTCTGATCGTCGGTCTGAGTTCGCCCTCCAGCACTATCGACCGGACCGAACCCGGGTCGCCCGCCGCCGGATCGCTGCAGAGAGGGGACAAGCTGGTCTCAGTTGACGGCAAAAGCGGGGATGTGGCGACGCTGGGCGCGGCCATATCGAAACACCATTGTGCCGGGAAGCCGGTTGATGGCTGCGCGGCCACGACTCCGGTCAGTGTCGTCATCAAGCGTGACGGCCAAACCGAGACTCTCCTTCTGACTCCACGCTACGACGCAGCAGCGAAGAAGACGCGGCTCGGATTCAACTTCGCGATCGACCACAAAGCGGTCGGACCGTTCGACGCCGCTTCGCGGAGTGTTAGCGAGATGTGGCGCGTATCCGAAGCGACGATGAGCGCGCTGTCAAAGCTCGTCTACGACCCGCAGGCACGCAAGCAGATCTCAGGTGTTGTCGGTAGTTACGAGGTCACAAGACAATCGTTTGAGTTCGACCTGGCGCAGGCGTTGACGGTGCTCGCGATCATCTCGCTCTCGCTTGCGTTGATCAACCTCTTCCCATTCCTGCCGCTCGACGGGGGTCACATCTTCTGGGCGCTCGCGGAAAAGCTGCGCGGCCGACCGATCGCCTACTCAGTGATGGAGAGAGCCAGCGCAGTCGGCTTTGTACTAGTTCTCGTGCTTTTCGCGGTTGGCCTCTCGAACGACATCTCACGCCTTCAGGGCGGGGGATTCGGGCTCCGCTAGCGGCAAAGAGGGCTCTGAGCAGGTAGTTTTCGCGGTAGCTGTTTTCCCCCGATACGAGAGGAACCGCGAGATGCCGTCGGACAGAGTTGAATACGCCGCGAGAAACGCTCCGACGCTGGCCGCCGCGCTGCGGATAACGGCCGCCGAGAACGCTGACGAGACCTGGGTTAAGAACCGCGACGGATCTGTCGTCATTTCTTGGCGAGAAGGGCTGGAACGCGTCGACCGGATTGCTGGCGGGCTGCGGAAGCTGGGCGTCGGCAAGGGCGACACGGTTGCATTGATGCTCGTCAACCGCCCCGAGTTTCACCTGATCGACTTCGGAGTGATGATTGCTGGCGGCACGCCGTTTTCCGTCTATCAGACCTACACGCCCGAGCAGATCGACTACCTACTTGAGGATTCTGCGAGCAAGGTCATTTTCACCGAGCCGCTCTACCTCGAGACGGTTCAGGCGGCCTGTGCGAACCTAGAGCGCCCACCGCAGATTATTCTGGTCGACGCGCCTGAAGCTGCCGTTGAGGGCACGACGAGTCTCGCCGAGCTCGAAGCGATCGACGCTACTTTCGACGGCGAGGCCGCCGCCGCCGAGATTGAGCCCGATGACGTCCTCACTCTGATTTACACGAGCGGCACGACCGGGCCTCCGAAGGGCGTGCAGCTGACCCACAACAACCTTATGTGGACGGTCCGTGGCACCTCCGAGATTGTTGACTTCCCACGCCGCTCGCGCGTAATCAGTTGGCTCCCGTCGGCGCATATCGCCGAGCGCGCAGCGCACCACTACATCCCAGCAGTACTGGGTTTCGAGATCACCTCGGTAGACGACTACAAGCTCGTGATGGAGGTGCTGCCGGAAGTTCACCCGCATTGGTTCTTCGCCGTGCCGAGAATCTGGGAGAAGCTGCGCGGCGGCCTCGAGAATATGGTCGCCAGCCAGCCCGACGAACAGCGGGAGCCGCTCGAGGCGGCGCTCGCCGCCGCGATCGAAAAGGTCCGTCTCGAGCAAGCCGGGGAAGAGGTGCCGGCTGAGCTGGCAGCAACCGTTGCTGAAGCCGA
>JBAXGJ010000046.1:0-8046 GCA_037139475.1 Actinomycetes bacterium | reverse complement strand
GTCGCGTCGCCGTCGGTTTTGGTCTCGACGATCTTCTCGAGCGATCCATCGGCGCCGCGAACGACGCGCCCGTAACCGCTCGGGTCCTCAAGCAAAGCTGTCGCGACCGTGGCGGCGGCGGCGCTCTGCTCGTGGACCTCAACCAGTTCACGAATCGTTTCGGGGCTGATCAACGGCACGTCGCCGCTGAGGATCACGACCGGACTGCCGCTCGGCAGTGCGTCGATCGCGGCCGCTACGGCTCCGGCCGTTCCGTCGGCCTCGGGCTGGACGACGACCTCAACATCGTCGCCAAGCAAACCATCAAGCGGGCGCGACGCCGAGTCGACAACGATCAGCTTCGTGCAGCCTGCTTCACGCGCAGCGACGAGCGTCCATTCGATCAGCGAGCGACCGCAGAGGTCGTGCAGAACCTTCGGCGTGCGCGAACGCATGCGTGTCCCCTGGCCGGCGGCCAAAATGACGGCTGTGTAAGCGGACACGTCCCCATCGTAGAGCGCAGGAGCCGAAAGCGCACATCCGGGCGAACACCTGCAGCTGTTTCAGCTGGGGGGCAGGGATTCGAACCCCGACTAACGGCGCCAAAGGCCGTTGTGCTGCCGTTACACCACCCCCCAAAGGGACTCACCTGATGATAAGCGCTGACGGCATTTGGCTGCGAGCCACCGCTCAGTGTGGTTTCGAAACGCGGCCGCCACTGAGGCCAGGTTCGCCGGCCGGGCCACCACGACGTGGAATGCCAAGCACTCGCATCGCCTTCAGACCAAGGCTGAGTTTCTCGCGACCGTCGCTTGAGCCAACGTCATGACCGCAGAGGTCACGGACCCGCTCGAGCCGGTAGCGAACTGTGTGGCGGTGGGTGAAGAGCCGCTGGGCCGTGCCGGCGACGTTGCCGTCGGCCTCAAGAAAGGTTTCGACCGTCAGCATCAGGTCGGTCTCGTACTGCTCGTCGTAGGCGACCAGCGGTTCGACCGTCTCAGCGTAGAAGCGCCGGAGCTCCTCGGGGTTGTCGGCCATCGCCGAGAGCAGCAGCCGGTAAGCGCCGGTCTGCTCGAAGGCCAGCACCGGGCGTTCGTCGTCGCCTTCGGCAACGTTGACCGCCAGCAGCGCCTCGGCCGCTGCGCGATCGAGCTGAGCTGGATCGTCGCAGGGGCGGCTGCGACCGATCGTCACGCTGTGGCCGGCCAGCCCGGAGAGCAGTTCGCCGCGGATCGCCTCGGCGGCGCGGGCCGCCAGTGCATCATCGCCGCTTGCCAGCAGCACGACGACGTCGTCTCCGGGAAGCTCGCGCGGAGCCGTCAGCGCACTTAGAGAATCGGCGACAACGCCGCGGGCAGCTCGATCGACGAGCGACAAAACTCGCGCGCGGCGTCCTTCGCCAGCGGCGACGTGAGCGTGAGCGCGGACGACGATCATGCTGGCGCCGCGCTCAAGGCTCGTCCCCAGCTCCAAGGCACCAGCCGTGACGGCTTCGGCGCCATCAAGCTCGCGTGCTAGCAGCGCGCTGAGGAAAACTTCGGCAGCTTCGGCCGAAGCGCGCGACGGGGCGCGGACGCGCTCGACCTCGGAGCTGATCAAGGTCGTGACGAGTCGCAGCAACGAACCATCAAGCTCGCCGCGAGCCCTTAGCCGCAGCGTTCCTACCGGCGCGTCACTGACGCGCAGCTCGATCAACTCCACGCCACTGCCGTCGGCTAGCAGCGAAGCCTCATCGGAAGTTGAGCGCGCCGCTACGGCCAGCACGTGGCCAGCGCTATCGCTTACCGCGAGGCTGGCCTCAAGCGCGCGGGCAGCAGCCCGGACGACCTCTGGCAGCCCAGCGCCCGATTCAACGGCATCGGTAATTGCTTCGAGCGCCTCAAGATCCAGCGGAGCAGACCGCCGGTGCGCCGATGTGGACATGAAACGATTCTACGCGGGCTAAGCCGTCAGGCAGAGACCCGGTCCCAGAACCAGATCACAACTGCGCCGAGCGCGACGCCGACAACCATGAAGGCGGCGAGGGCGTAGAGCGATAGGAAGACGCCGGCGAGCCGCTGCCAGAGAGTGCTGTAGGACTGCCAGGCCGGTGCGGCCATCAGCCCCACCCATGCGGCGGTGCCAAAGACGACGCTAAAACCGCCGACAAGAAGAATGATCGTTTCGTTACCCATTTGGATCCTTCGGCGCAGTATCGCGCACGACCTTGACGAATAGCGCAATGATCGCCATTAGCGCAAAGCAGGCCATCGCCCCGCCGCCACCGCCAAGCGTGTCGGAGAGCCAGTGGACTTGCAGATAGACGCGCGTCGCGCCGACGAGAACTGGCACGACGAAGGCTACGCCGACGATCCACCACTTGCCTTTCAGCGCCGGGACCAATCGAACAGCGATAGCCGCCAAAACAACCCAGGCGACGGCGTAGGCGGTGTGCCCCGATGGGTAGGAGGAGCCGGCTACATGGATCAGCGCGTCAGGCGGGCGCGGGCGCTCGAGCACTAGCTTGCCGAGCTGCACTGAGCCAATTGTCATCAGCATCCCGGCTCCGAGCACGAAGGCCTCGAGGAAGTGCCGGCGAACCAACAGCGCAATCGTGACGACGGTGGCGAGCGTGAACATCAGCAGTGGCGCGCCGAGCGTCGTCAGAACTTTTGCGACGTCGACGGCAATCGGGTTGTAAAGATCGCCCGCCCAACCCTGAACCTGCTTGTCGATCGCTCCGTAGCCGCGATCGGCGATCACGATCCAGTAGCCGAAGTACGAGAACGAGCCGACGGCGACGAAGGCCAGCAGCGTCGTCAGGTCAAGACCGGTCGTGCCGGGCGTGATCCGCGCGATGAAGAACCGCAGCGGCCCCTGCGCCCAACGCACGAGCGGCTGCAGGAAGCGCAGCCCCGGGCGGTCGAGCGCGGCAAGCATCTTCTGCTCTAGCGCGTGGCGATTCTCTTCATTGCTGAGGTGGCGCACGACCCAAACCAGCGCGACGATCACGCTGATCACAATTCCTAGCCCTAACGCGCCCTCCTTGGCAACCTTCAGAACGGTGCCGAAGCTCTGCCAGAAGACGTAGCCGAGCATGATGAAGGTCGTCGCCCAGAGCCCGGCGCCGAGAATGTCGTAGGGAAGAAACTTGCGCAACGGCATTCGACTTGAACCGGCTAGGAACGGTGCGACGGCGCGGACGATGCCGACGAAGCGGCCGATGAAGATCGCCTTGCCGCCATGCTTATCGAAGAACTTCTCGACCATCTCGAGCCGCTCGGCGGTCATTCCAAAGCGCGGCCCGTGCTTGACGATGAACTCGCGGCCGAGGCGCCGACCGAGCTCGTAGCTGACGAGATCGCCCATCGTCGCCGCGAACCAAGCGATTCCGATCAGCGTGACGAGCGAGATCACGCCTTGGCCGGCGACGACGCCGCCGACGACCATCGCCGTCTCGCCTGGGGCGATCAGTCCGACGAAGGCTCCCGTCTCAAGAAATGCCAGCACTCCGACCAAGAGGTAGGTCCAGCTGCCAAGCGTCGTGCCAATGCTGGTAAGCAGCTCCTCTAGGTTTGGCAGCACAACGAAGCCACTGCCGTAAGCGCATAGACCGGCAACCACCAGGATTCCGCCGATCAGTAGCGGCAGCTCGAGCTGCTTGCGTCGCCTTACGAGCAAGAAGGCCAGCGCCGCGGCGCCGAGCAGGGGCAGGATCTTCATTCTGCCGCCCCGTCGGTATTGGCTGCGGGCATCACGCTTGGATACCACGGCTCGACAGCGAACGGCGCTGGCGTGCGGCCGGAGAGCGCCAGCGCAGCGCCACGAGCGGCGTCAATGTCGCTAAAGAGCCCGATCACGGTTGGGCCTGAACCGCAGACGAGTGCCGCTTCGGCTCCGGCGCTGCGGACCTCGTCTAGCGTCCAGGTCAGCTCCGGCGCGAGCGAGACCGCTGCTGGCTCAAGATCGTTGACGAGCAGCTCGGGCGGCGCGAAGGCAGCACCGGCGGCGAGCGCGCCGACCAGTTCAGCTTGGCGTGATTCGAGCTCAGCGGCGCTGCGCGGGAGTGCCAAGCGATCAGCCTCTTTAAATACGTCGGCGGTCGAAAGGCCGTGGTCAGATGGAACGACCAGTACGCCGAACGGCGCCGCCTCAGGCAGCGCGCGCAGATCCTCCCCCGCGCCGCTGGCAAGATAACGACGAGGCTGCAGCTGCCCCGGAACGTCGGCGCCGAGCTCGCGTGCGACCGCCATCAGCATCGCTTGATCGGAGATTCCTGAGACTCGCGAAAGCAGGCGGAGAGCCGCTCCGGCATCGGCAGAGCCGCCAGCCATCCCGGCGGCGACAGGAATCTTCTTCGCGATCTCAATCTGAACCGCCGCGCCACGCCAGCCGCTTGCCTCGCGGAACCCGGCGACCGCCTTGTCAACCAAGTTCTCGCCCTCGACGCCGTGACAGATCGTCTGATCGCCACTGCTTCCAAGCTCGGCCGGAACGAGTTCGAGCGAATCGCAAAGCGCTACCGGCTGCATCACCGTCACGAGTCGGTGGCGGCCGTCCTCGCGTAGCGGGCCGAGCGTCAAGCCGAGATTGATCTTGGCCGGCGCCAACTCGCGCAGCGCGCTCATCGCTCAAGCTCCTCAAGCAGCGAACGGAATTGATCGGGCGAGAGCCGCTCGGCGCGCACGTCGAGCGGCAACTCGAGCCGTTCGAGCGCTGCGCGGGCCCGCTCGCGGATCTCGTTGCCGCCGTAGCCGGCCGTCGCCAGCGAGCGCGGCAGTGCCTTGCGCCGGTGCGCGAATGCGGCGCGGACGAGCTTGCGCAGATCATCGGGCGGCGGCGGGCCGATTCGATCGAGCGTGATCAGGACTGAGTCAACATTTGGAACCGGGTGGAAGACGTTGCGCGAAATCGCGCGAGCAACGCGCACCTCGCAGCTGAGTTGGGCGATCACCGACGGCGCGCCATAGGCCTTCTCGCCCGGGCCGGCAGCGAAGCGCTCGCCAACCTCGCGCTGCACCATCGCGACCCAGCGCGTCACCTGCGGCAGCAACTCGACGCTGCGCAGAATCACCGTCGCCGCGATGCCGTAGGGAAGGTTGGCGACGACCTTCGTCGGTGGTGGGTCTAGCTCGACTAGATCAAGCACCATCGCGTCGCCGATGTGCAGCGTCGTGTTTGAGTTATTCGAGAGCGCGTCCTCGAGCGCCGGCACCAGCGCCTGGTCGAGCTCGATCACGTGCAGGTGGCGGCAGAGCGGCGCGAGGTGTTCGCTGAGAACGCCAAGACCACCGCCGATCTCAAGCACAACATCGTCGGGGCCAAGTTCGGCAAGGCGGTCGATCACGCCGAGGATGTTGGAATCGATCAGGAAGTTCTGGCCAAGGTCGTGCTTGGGGCGAACGTCAAATTCGCGGATCCGGCGCAGACTTGGCTGAACCGGCAGCTCGCCCTCTGGCTCGGCGACCACGGCGCTCACCAACCGAACAGTTCTGCCGCGTTGCGCTCAACCATCTGATCGAAGCTTGCGTAATCGACGCCACGCTTCGCAGCCACAAACTCGGCTGTATGAACCACGTTTGCGGGCGTGTTGCGCTCGCGGCGGCGGAGCTGCGGCGTCAGGTAGGGCGCGTCGGTCTCGACCAGCAGCCGATCGTCCGGCACCAGCGCAGCAGCCTCAGCCAGCTCAGCTGCCTTCGGGTAAGTGACGTTGCCGGCAAATGAGATCCACCAGCCTTCGGCGAGGCACTCCTCAAGCCGCGTCGGCATCGTGAAGCAGTGCAGGATCACGCGAACGCCTTCGGCCCGCTCGCGCAGCGTGTCGATCGAAAGATCATCGGCGTCACGGGTGTGAATGATCAGCGGCTTGCCAAGCTCAGCGGCGATCTCGATCTGCGCTTCGAATGCCAGCCGCTGATCCTCGAGCGGTGCTCCGTCGCGGTACTGGTCGAAGCCGGTCTCACCGACGGCGTGGCAGAGCGGGTCGGAGGCGAGCTCGCGTAGCTCGGCGCGGTCGGCGCCGGAGAAGCCGGTCGCGTTGTTGGGATGGTGGCCAACGGCAGCAAATACGGCAGCGAACTCCGCCGCCGCCGCCAGTGCGTCGCGCGAGCTGGAAGCGTCGGTGCCGACGGTGAGGATCTTCGTCACGCCGGCTGCGAGCGCCTCGTCCACGAGCTCGCCGTTGGGCGGATCGCAGAAGTCAAGGTGAGTGTGGCTGTCGATCATCGCTGCGCTGTTAGTCCTCTTCGCCTGAATCCTTCGGGAACATCGGCTCGATCTTCTCAATCGCCGCCAGCGAGCCGCTGCCAAAGGCCGCAGCGGCGAAGCTGTCGTCGCTGGCGCCCAGCGCGCCCAGCAGCTTCTCGGCACTAGCTGGCAGCCACGGCGCCAGCAATACCGTCAGCGAACGCAGCGCCTCGCAGAGCGATGCCAGCACGACATCAAGCTGATCGCTGTTGGCTTCATCTTTGGCGAGCGTCCACGGTGCGCGCTCTTCGACGTACTGGTTGCAGCGACGGACGCGCTCCCAGATTGTTTCCAGCGCCTGAGTTACTTCGGCCTTGTCGATCAGCGCGGCTACCTGCTCAGGCAAGCCTTCAAAGTCGCTCGCCAACTCACCGTCGAGCGGCACGGCCGGGACGACGCCTTCGCGGTAGCGGTGGACCATCGCGATCGTGCGAGCCGCGAGGTTGCCGTACTCGTTGGCCAGCTCGTTTTCGTAGCGGGCCTCAAAGGCGGCGGCCGAAACCGACCCGTCGGAGCCGAACGGAACGTCACGCAGCAGATAGAAGCGCAGCGCGTCGGCGCCGTAGCGCTCGATCACGGCGAACGGGTCGAGCACGTTGCCGAGCGACTTGCTCATCTTCTCACCGTCCATCAGCAGGAAGCCGTGGACGAAGAGGTGCCGCGGCACCGGCAGATCGGCGGCCATCAGCAGCGCCGGCCAGTAGATCGCGTGGAACTTGAGAATGTCCTTGCCGATCAATTGGTAATTGGCGGGCCAGAAGCGTTCGGTTAGGTCCGCACCGGGCTCGGCGTAGGTCAGCGCTGTGTAGTAGTTCAGCAGCGCATCCCACCAGACGTAGACGGTCTGGTCGGGGTCCCACGGGACAGGGATTCCCCAGTCGATTCCGCGGCGCGAGAGCGAAACGTCTTGCAGCCCGCCGGCGAGGAACGAGCGGGCCTCGTTGTAGCGCGTCTTTGGCGACACGAAGTCGGGCTGGCCGTCGAAGAGCTCTTCGAGCCGCTCTTGGAACGCTGACAGCTGGAAGAACCAGTTCTGCTCGTTTTCACGCGTCAGTTCGATCCCGTGAATTGGGCAGGTGTTGCCTTCGGCGACCTCCTGTGCGGTCTTGAAGTCGGCGCAGCGCGGGCAGTACCAGCCTTCATAGGTCCCCTCGAAGACGTAGCCGTTGGCTTTCACGCGTTCGAGGATCTCTTGCACCGCGGCCACGTGCTGCTCGTCGCTGGTGCGAATGAAAAAGTCGTTGCTGGCCTCTAGCTGCGGCATCAACGCACGGAAGCGTTCTGCGTTCTGATCGGCCAGCGCCTGCGGCTCGACTCCCTCGGCGGCGGCGGCCAGCGCGACCGGCTCGCCGTGCTCGTCGGTGCCGGTCAAGAAGAAGACGTCATCGCCGCGCTGGCGGTGGTGGCGGGCCAGCACGTCGGCCGCGATCGACGTGTAGGCGTGCCCCAGATGGGGCGCAGCGTTGACGTAGTAGATCGGTGTGGTTACGTAGAAAGCAGGCCGAGCCATCGCGCTGAACGCTAGCGGGCGAGCAGGCACGCGGCGAGCTTGCAGCTAGATCAGTGCTGGCGTTGTGGCCGCGCCACCGCCGTAAGCGGCCTCTCGCTCCGCTCGCGGCGCCGATTTAGCGTGATCCCAGCGCCGATTGCGGCGCCGCTGATCCCGAGACCAAGCCAGGCAGCAGCGAGCCACCAAGGAGCCACCGCCGGCGCCTGAGTGACTGCGCTCGGCGCCGCGCGTGGAGCAGGCCGCGGAGCCGGTGGGATGCCGCGGCCACGGGGCGCCCGCGGCGCTAGCGGCAAGCTTGTTGGCGGCGCGGCGAGCAGCGCCAGCGGATCGCG
>JBAXGJ010000045.1:0-8051 GCA_037139475.1 Actinomycetes bacterium | reverse complement strand
TCATCTACGGCGCGCGGCTTTCGAGCTCCGGCGCTGCCGGCAATGCGCGCGTCTCCGGTCTGCCACAGATTGCGGCGCTCTCCTCATTCGGCGAGGACGCGCGCGGCCGCATCTACGTTGTCTCGCTCGGCGGCGCGGTAAGCCGGATCGCGGCGCGCTAAGCGACGCGTATGGCGTCGCGACGCTGGCGCGCGCGCTGCTGCCAAGGCGCAGGGGCCTGGGCAGGCAGCTCGCAGAGCTGCTCGAAAGTTTTTTCGATATCGGCTGCGATCAGGTCAACGTCTGGCACCAGCGCGGCGTCGGCAAAGCAGCCGACGTGGAGCATGCCGCCGTGAGAGATCGCACCGATCGATAGCGCGTGGCCATCAACCAGCGGAACGGCTGGCCAGATTCCCTCAAGCTGGCGGCCGATCAGCGAGAGCGGCTCGCTCGGGCCCGGCACGTTTGAGATCACGACCGTGAAGTGGGCGGCGCCGACCGCAGCTCGAACGGCCGCGCTGCGAACCGCCGGGGCAAGAAGGTCGGCGGCGCGGATCGCTGTGTCGAGCGTGCCCGCATAGCCGGCGCGCTTGAGCGTCTTTGTGCGGCGTCCGATCGTGCGCAGCACGCTGCCTGGATCATTTGAGTTCAGTGGCAACTCGACAACCATGATTGAAATCCGGTTGGCATGATCGGAAGCGCTCTCGCCCGGCTGGCGCACGGCGGTCGGGACCAAGACGCGGATGCCTTCCGGCTGCTCGCCGCGGCGTGCAAGCGCGGCGCTGATTGCGCCGCCACTAGCTGCCAGCAGGATGTCGTTTACGGTAACGCCGTGGCGTTCTGCAGCCTCCTGCAGCTTCGCCATCGGGATTGAGCTGAACGCTGCGCGCCGCCGCGAGCTGGCTGAGTTCTCGAGCGCGGTGCGCTGCCCGGGAGTGAAGAGGCTAAGCAGCGCCGACACGGCCTCGACGATTGGGCCGGGGCCATCGGCGAGAGCGCGAACGAGCGTCGTTGCTACGTCGCTGCCGGTGCCGATCCGAGAGAGCGCGGCGGCGGTCAGCACTTCAGCCGTTGAGGGCGCATCGGCCGGTAGCCAGCTAGCAACCGCCTGCTCGTCGGGTGCGCCAACGCCGTCGAAGATGATCGTCGCGATCTCGATTGCCGCCAGCCCGTCAACGAGTGCGTGATGAGCCTGCCCAATGATCGCGAAACTGCCATCGGCCAATCCGGTTACGAGCTGCAGGCGCCAGAGCGGGCGGCTGCGGTCGAGCGGCTGCGAGAGCAGCTCTTCGGCGATCGCGCTCAGCTCCGGCTGCACACTCGAAGAGATCATCTGAATCACGTTTACGTGGCGGTCGATCGCAAACAGCGGGTCATCCACCCAGTGCGGGTCGCCGATTCCAAGCGCCGGCTCAACTATGCAGCGGCGCAGCCGTGGAACAGTGGTCAGGCGCAGCTCGACGTGGCTTCGTAGTTCCTCAATCGAGGGCGGCTCGCCGGCGAAGCGCATCGTCCAACCGACCTGCATTGGCGCGCGCTCAGTTTCGATGTCAAGGAATGCTGCATCGAGCGCGCTGAGTCGGTCGAACGTCGTCACAGCGTCATACTTGCACGCTTTTGGGTCGAGCGTCAGCGCAATGTAATGTCGCACTGTGGAGCTGCTCAAAGAGTTCGATGTGGAATGCGTTCGGGCTGACAACCCAGGACCTTTCACGCTCGACGGTTCGAACTGCTGGCTGATCGGCCGCGACCCCTGCTGGATCATCGATCCGGGCCCGCCAATCGACGCTCATCTGGACCGCTTGGCTGGCGAGGCGAAGGTGCGCGGCGGCGCCGGTGGGATCGCAATAACGCATGATCACGCCGACCACAGCGGCGGGCTTGAAGGGCTGTTGGCGCGCATTGGCGACGTTCCAGTCGGGGCGGCCGAGATGGAGGTGGCTGGCGTGACGCTGGCCGACGGCGACCAGTTTGGCCCACTGAGCGTCTATGCGACGCCGGGTCACGCGCCTGACCACTTGGCTTTCGTCAGCGGCCATGTGATCTTTACCGGCGACGCCGTGCTGGGCCGCGGCAGCGTCTACATCTCGCCCGATCCCGGCGCGCTGGCCGGATACCTCGCGGCGCTCGACCGGCTGATCGCGCTCGATTTGAAGCTGCTCTGCCCGGGGCATGGCCCAGCGCTCGACGACCCGCGCGCGAGGCTGATCGAATACCGCGACCATCGCCTCGAACGCGAGCGGATGCTGCTAGAGGCGCTCGAAAGCGGGCTGCGCAGCAGCGACGAGCTGCTCGACGCCGCCTGGGGCGACGTACCGCCGATCCTCAGGCCGGCAGCCGAAGCCACGCTCGCGGCGCACATCGACAAGCTCTCGGACGAGGGGCTCTTGCCGGGGGGCGTCGAGCGCCCAGCGATCGGCGATTACGGCGGTCTTTAGCTCGCGGCCACTGGCCGCAGCGAATTAGGCCTCGATGTTCGACATCACGTGCTTGACGCGCGTGTAGTCGTCGAATCCGTACATCGAGAGATCCTTGCCGTAGCCGGACTCCTTGAAGCCGCCGTGCGGCATTTCGGCGACGATCGGAATGTGCGTGTTGATCCAGACACAACCGAAGTCGAGGCCCTTGGCCATCCGCATCGCGCGGCCGTGGTCGCGCGTCCAAACGCTTGAGGCTAGGCCGTACTTGACGCCGTTGGCCCAGGCCAGCGCTTCAGCTTCGTCGCTGAACTGCTGGACCGTGACGACGGGGCCGAAGATCTCGTCTTGAATCATCTCGTCGTCCTGCTTGAGGTCGGCGACAACGGTCGGCTCGAACCAATAGCCGCCACCGTTCTCTGGCGCCGAGCCGCCAGCGGCCACGCGGGCGTGCGCCGGTGCGCGATCGATGAAGCCCGCAACGCGATCGAGCTGGGCTTGGCTGATGACCGGGCCCATGTAGGTGTTCTCGTCGTTCGGGTCGCCGTAGACGGTGCCCTTGGCCTGCTCCGCGAGCGCGTCGACGAGGTCGCCGTAGACGCCCGGGCCGGCGATCACGCGTGTGGCTGCGGTGCAGTCCTGCCCGGCGTTGAAGTAGCCGGCGCCGGCGATTCCCTCGGCCGCGGCTTCCAGGTCGGCGTCGTCGAAGACGATTACAGGAGCCTTACCGCCGAGCTCGAGGTGGACCCGCTTGAGTGATTCCGCTGCGGCCGCCGCAACGGCCTTGCCGGCGCGTACGCTGCCGGTCAGCGAGACCATGCTGATGCCCTCGTTTCGCACGATCTGCTCGCCGGTCGCACCGGTTCCTAGAACAACGTTGAAGGCGCCAGCCGGAAGGTGCTTCTGCATCATCTCGGCGAGCCAGAGCGTTGACATCGGCGTGTTCTCGGCGGGCTTCAGCACGACTGTGTTACCGGCGGCCAGCGCAGGGGCGAACTTCCAGACGGCCATCATGAAGGGGTAGTTCCAAGGCGTGATCTGACCGACGACGCCGATCGGCTCGCGGCGGATCGAGGATGTGTGGCCTGCGAGGTACTCGGCCGTGGCGCGCCCTTCGAGCATCCGCGCTGCGGCGGCAAAGAAGCGGATCTGGTCGGCGGCCGGTGGAATCTCTTCCCCAATTGTCAGCGCCAGCGGCTTGCCGGTGTTAGTTGATTCGATCTGCGCGAGCTCTTCGCCACGCTCCTCGAGCTCGGTGGCGATGTTCAGCAGCGCCATGCTGCGCTCTGATGGGGTGGCGTCGCGCCACTCAGGGAAGGCTGCGGTTGCGGCGTCAACGGCGGCCTGCACGTCGGCGGCGCTCGAGATGCCCATCTCGGCGATTACCTCGCCAGTGGCAGCGTTACGAACCTCGTGAATGCTGTCCTCTGTCGTCGGGACGAACTTCCCACCGATGAAATTTTCGAGCTTTGCGGTCTTAGTTGCCATCGTTTCTCTCCTACTCGCAGGTACCCGTCAAACCTACCAAGCGACGCTCTTCGTTGCTTGCGGCGCGGCGCGGTGGAAGCGCGGCGACTAGTCTGAGAGTTTCGTGGCTCACTTTTCATCCGCAGACGAGATTTACGCTTCGCTTGGCGCCTGCCTTAAGGCGGCAGCCACCGACCCCGAGAATGCGCGTGATTTTCAGCGCGTCGGGACGATCGTGCGGCTTGAAACGGTGGCGCCGAAGGCGCAGATCACTTTGAAGCTTGAAGCCGACCAGCCGATTGAGGTTGAGTTCGGCGAGAGCAAGCTACGGCCGGCCGCAATTCTGGCGATGCCCGGCGACACCGCTCAAGGATTCTGGCTCGGCGAGACCAACATCATCACGGCGCTGGCGCAGAGCAAGATGAAAGCGCAGGGGCCCGTAGCGGTGATCCTCAAGCTTGTGCCGCTAGTGAATGTTGTCGCGCCGCTCTACCGAATCCAGCAGGAGGGCGGAGTAGAGAGCGTTGCTCCCGCCGATGAAGAGGCCGTTGCGGAAGAAGAGGTCGTCGCCGAAGATTCCACCGCCGAGGATGAGGCATCGGTAGAGGAAGAGCTCGTCGCTGAAGAAGAAGTCGCTGAGGGCGAAGGGGCTGCAGAAAAAGTCGAAGCTGCCGCTGAAGAAGCGCCTCAGTCGTAGCCCGGTTCGCCTGGCAGTAATACGCGCGCCACTTCACCTTCCATCAAGATCCGCGGCTCGACCGGTTCGACAGTCTGCTCGGCCGCATGCCCAATCAAAGCGTCGGCGCTATCGAAGGCTGAGAACTGCTCAAGGTGTTTGATCGTCGGGAAGACGAGCGGCAGCTCTTCGCGCCCGTAAGCGTCTAGCGCGCCTTGCGGTGTGTGCCAGACGAGATCAACGACCTCGCTGCCGTCGACGACCGGGTTCGCGTCGGCCGGCGCGGGGGCGAGGAAGAAGTGCGTGTCGAAGCGGATCTGGACGACGGCCGGGGTAATCCAGCGTGAGAACTTGACCAGATCGGCCGGCGCGATGCCGCTGACCGAGGCCTCTTCCTCAAGTTCGCGCACCGCTGCCAGCCGGTGCGCCTCATCGCCCTCGCCCTCGTGGGCGTCGACGGCGCCGCCAGGGAATACCCAGAAGCCGCCCATGAAGCGGGCCTGCGGTGTGCGCTGCACGAGCAGCAGCTCGAGTGCGTCGGACCCTCCACGCAGCAGAATCACCGAGGCCGCTTGGCGCGGCACGGTCGCTTCGCCCGATTCGTTTAGTTCCTCTCCTGGCGCTGGCTTCTCAAACTCCACGCCGACCAGCCTAACGGGCGCGCCCGCCGCTGCCCTGCTGCGCTACCGTTTTACGGATGACTGATAGCGAAGCAGTAAAACAGTGGATCTGCGAGTCGTGCGGCTACATCTACGACCCGGCAGAGGGCGACCCTGACGGCGGAATCCCACCGGGAACTCAGTTCGAGGAAATTCCTGACACTTGGTACTGCCCGGTCTGTGGCGCGCGCAAGAAGGACTTCGTCGAATACATCGCCTGACCGTTGCGATCGTCGCTGTAGTCGGCGCCGCATCGCTTGGAGCGGAGATTGCCGCGGCGCGCCTTTTGGCGCCTTGGTTTGGTGCGTCGACGATCGTCTGGGCGAACACGATCGCGACGGTGCTCGTCGCGCTCAGCATTGGCTACTGGTACGGAGGCAGGCTCGCTGATCGCGACCCAACGGTCGCTGGGCTCGCGCGGCTCGTGATGATCGCGGCGGCCTTGCTGGCGCTCGTGCCGTTCATCGCAGGCCCGTTCCTGAGCGTCTCCGTTAAAGCGCTCGACCAGGTCGAGGCAGGTGCGTTCGTTGGCTCTTTGATCGCCGTAATGGTGCTGATCGCCTTTCCTGTGATGGTGCTCGGCGCGGTCGCGCCCTACGCCATTCGACTGAGTGTCAAGTCCGCCGATGAGGCAGGCAATGTCGCTGGTCGGCTCTACGCGATCTCAACCGTTGGCAGTTTGGTCGGCGTCTTCCTCAGCGCGCTGCTGCTCGTGCCACTGCTCGGTACGCGCCGCACCTTCATCGTCTTTGCTCTTTCGCTGGCGCTAGTTGCTCTGCCCGCGCTCAGCTGGCGCTGGCTCACATTGCCGCTGCTGATCATCGTCGCGCTGTTCGCGCCGGTCGGCACGATCAAGAGCGCCGACGCGTCGACGGTCGTTTGGGAGAGCGAGACCGAATACCAGTACGCGCGCGTCGTCCAGTTCAAAGATGGCGAGCGATGGCTCGAGCTAAACGAAGGGCAGGCCGTTCACTCCGTCTACCGGCCCGGAAGCTGGCTTACAAACAACTACTGGGACGAGGCGTTGGTCTTGCCGTGGGCGGCGCGCAATACGCCGCCGCGCTCGTTGGCGGTACTTGGCAACGCCGGCGGCACTGTCGCCCGCGCCTACGGCCATTTCTACCCTGACGCCCGCGTTGATGGGGTTGAGATCGACGGACAGCTGAGCGACGCCGGCCGCCGCTACTTCGACCTGGGTGGCCCAAATCTCCACCTCCATACGGCCGACGCGCGCCCGTTCTTGCGCCGCAGTGATCGCAAGTGGGACGCGATTCTCGTTGACGCTTACCGCCAGCCGTATATCCCGTTCTACATGACGACCGCCGAGTTCTTCGCGTCCGTCGCTGAGCATCTAAACCCGGGTGGCGTGGTGATGGTCAACGTCGGCCACCCTGAGGGGAGCGAGGCGCTTGAGGCTTCGCTGGCGGCGACGATGAAGACGCACTTCAGCACCGTGCTGCGCGACCCGAGCGAGCGCGTCAACACAATCCTGCTCGGGGCAAACGGGCCAGCATCAGCGCAGCAGCTCGCGGCGAGCGCCGAGTCGGCTGCGATGCCTGCGCCGCTGCGGCCGGTCGCGAGTGAAGCTGCGCAGCGTCTCAGCGCGCCGCTGCCCGGTGGCGACGTCTATACCGACGACCTCGCGCCGGTCGAGTGGCTGATCGACGGCTCAATCCTCAAAGTCGCCGCTGAAGGTCAGCGCTGAGCAAAAGATCGATCGATCTGGTCTGATTGCACGATGTTCGTGATCTTTGGCAACTACACAGCCCCGCTCGACGAGGTTGATTCGCACCGCGAGGAGCACCTTCAGTTCATTGGCGGGCTGGTCGCCTCAGGCAACGTCGTGGCCAGTGGTCGCCGCGCCGAGGGAGATGGCTCGGCTCTCGTGCTCAGCGCTAATAGTCGAGCCGAGGCGCTCTCGCTCTTTGATCAAGATCCCTACGTTCTCGCCGGCGTCGTCGAGTACGAACTAGCCGCTGAGTTCACCGCTGGGGCCAAAGCGCCCGGCCTTGAGGACTACAGCTAAAGCGCCAACTGCGAACCGACGGTGATCGTACGCTCCGTTGGCAGGCAGAAGTAATCGGTTGGGCTCGCGGCATTGCGCGAAAGTGCGCAGTAGATCCGCTTGCGCCAGCCGGCCATCTCGAACGGTCCGCCGGGAACGACGTCGAGGTGCGATAGGAAGTAGCTCGCGTGCTCAACGTCGATCCCTTCGTCAAGCCCTTCGGCTTTTGCCAGCTCGAGCAGGTGCGGCACGTCGGGAGTGTCTTTGAAGCCGAGTTTTGCCGTCAGGTGGACGATGTTGTCGCCTGTATAGCCAAGCTCGTCGACCGTAAGGCGTTCTTCGTCGGGCACGAATGGCGACTTCGTCGTCTCGATAGAGAGGATCACGATCTGCTCGTGGATCGCGTGGTTGAAGTTGACAGCGCCGCGCAGCGCCATCGGCGCGGTCTCGCGGTGAGCATTTAGGTAGACGGCGGTTCCCGGGACCGTCGTCACAGGCGGGTCAAGCGTCTCAATCTCGTGCAGGAACTCACGCAGCGACCCTTCCCGCTCTGCACGAATTCCAGTTACGTGTTGGCGGCCGCGATTCCAGGTCAGCATCACGGTCAGCAGGATCACGCCGATGGCGACGGGGAACCAGCCGCCGTGGAAGATCTTCGTCACGTTTGCCGCGAGGAAGACTGCGTTGACGGTTAGGAAGACGATCCCCGCGAGCCAAACGATCCAGAGTGGCTTCTTCCAGAGTTTGCGCACAACAACGAGGAAGAGGATCGTGTCGATCGTGAGCGTGCCGGTAACGGCGATCCCGTAGGCCGAGGCCAGCGCCGCCGATGATCCGAAGGCGACGAC
>JBAXGJ010000044.1:0-8186 GCA_037139475.1 Actinomycetes bacterium | reverse complement strand
CCGAAGGCGCAGTCCGACCAGATCGCCTCGGACATAGTCAGCGGGGCTCGGCACGTGGGGACCGGCGACAGCGGGCAGGCGATTCTCAAGGGGATCCAAGATTCTTACGCGCAGTCAACACAGACGATCTTCTACGTGATGGCCGGCGTGATGGCCTTGATCTTCATCTACTCGCTGATCTTCGTGCCACGCGGCAAGGTCGAAGAGGTTGTTGCTGCGGGGACGTACGACACTGACGCTGAGCGCGAGGGCGCTGCGGCCGATGCCCCGTCAACCTGAGCCAGCGGGCCGAATCGATCAGTGCAGAGCTAGACGTTGATCGGCGTCTTCACGACCGACGCTGACGCGCAGGTAGAAAGCGCGGCCGACAGGTCGTCGGCTTCGACGCTAGCGATCTGCGGGTCGTCAAGGTCTAGCTCGATCGTCAGTTCGCTAACGGGCCCGCCGGTAAGCCCGAGCGAAGCGTGCCCGTTCGCAACTAGGTAGGACCAAAGATCGCCGGTCGCAGCGTGCGGCCCAACGCGAAGTTCGCTTGTGCGCCGGGCGACTGTTTCCATCTCGCGAGCCTCTTCGAACGGATCAACGCGCACTTGTGAGTCGGAGCCGACGGCCAGGCGCACACCGGCGTCCAAGTAGCGCATCGCCGGCAGGTAGCCGTCGCCGAGGTTGGCCTCGGTTGTTGGGCAGGCGGCGACGATCGTGTTTGAAGCTGCGAGCAGATCGATGTCGTGGTCGGTCACGTGGGTGCCGTGAATGATTGAGGTGCGATCACTCAGAAAGCCTGTTTGCTCGAGCAGCTCAATCGGTGAGCAGCCATGCTCAGCCTGCGTTTCCTCGAGCTCGCGGCGCTGCTCGTGCGCGTGGACGTGGCGGACGAGACCGTGCTCGTCGGAGTAAGCGGCGATCGCGCTTAGCCAGCTCGACGGAACGGCGCGGACGCTGTGCGCGGCAACGGCAACGTCAACGTTTTGCTGATCGGCCGACCAGAGCCGCAGCGCTTCCACGCGTGCAAGAAAGGACTCAACGTCTGGGTCGCAGAAGCGGCGCTGACCATCCGCCGGCGGGCGATCCTCACCGTCCCACCCGTTGCGGTGGTAGGCGGCGGGAATCAAGACGATCGGGAGGCCAACGTCCTGCGCGGCGCGGGCCAGCGCGAAGGCCATCTCGTTCGGCTCATCGTACGGAGTGCCATCGCTCTGATGGTGGACGTAATGAAACTCACCGACGACGCCGTAGCCGTTGTCACGCATCTGGCGGTAGAGGCGGCTGGCAACGTCGTACATCGAATCGGGGTCGAGCGCGTCAGCTAGCGCAAACATTGCGATCCGCCAGCTCCAGAAGTCGTCGTGGGCGTGCGCCTCAGGGATCGGCCGCTCACCAATTCCGCGCAGGTCAAGCTGGAAGGCGTGCGAGTGCACGTTTGGCATCGCTGGAATTACTGCGCTCTGCTCACTCATGCCAGCTCCTCGATTGCGTCGATCACGATTCTCGTTGCCACGGCGGCGTCTGCCACCTCAACGAACTCGGCGCCACTGTGGCTGATGCCGCGCTCGTTGCGAACCAGCACCATTCCAGCGGGGCGCTGCTCGCCAATCACACCGGCGTCGTGGCCTGCGAAACAGACGACGGCGGCGGCCGCTGAGCCATTAGCTGACGCTGCGGCCTGCAGCGCCTCGCGGACTTGCTCGTCAAATACAACGCCGAGGCTGTGAGCGGCAGTTTCGATTGAAATCTCAACTCGGCCGGCGGCGGCAATCAGCTGAGCGCTCCGCTCGAGCTCTGCTCGCCACTTGTCGAGCAGCTCGGGCGCTGTCGCGCGGGCGTCAAGCCAAAGCTGGACCCTTGACGGGACGGTCGTCGGCGCGTTCGGTTCAACCAGCAGCTTTCCCGGAGTGACTACAAAGCCAGGGTTCGGCTCGGCGAGGTCGAGCGCCGAGACGATCAACCTTGCGGCCGCGGCCATCGCGTCGCGGCGCTCCTCGCGTCGCGTAGTTCCGGCGTGGTCTGCCTCGCCGAGGATTTCGACTGCCAGCCGCATCCGCGATGCGAGCGAGCTGACAACGCCGGCCGCTGCGCCTGCCTCAAATAACTCACGGCTTTGATCGATGTGAATTTCGATCATCGCCTTTACGCGGGAAAGATCCTCAGTTGCGCCGGCGAGCAGCTCTGGGTCAACGCCTGCGTCGGCCATCGCCTGGCGCAGAGTTACTCCTTCGCCGTCGGTCCGCTCGAGTGCCTCAGGCACATCGAGCCTTCCAACAAGTGCGCGGCTGCCGAAGGTTGGCGAGTTGTAGCGGCCACCCTCTTCGTCGGCAAAAGAGACGACGGCAAGCGGCTTGTCGCTCGCGGCGGCAATCTCAAAAGCGCAGGCGACGCCGAGAGCGCCGTCGTAGCGGCCGCCGTCGCGAACCGTGTCGAGGTGAGAGCCGACGGTGAGCCACGGGGCGGGAATGGCTGGCACAGCCCACAGGTTGCCAGCGCGGTCGCGTTCGACAGTCAGCCCGAGCTCAGTTGCCTGCTCCGTGAACCAGCGCGCCGCGGCAGCGTCTTCGTCGGTCCAGGCAAGCCGCGTGAAGCCCTCCTCGCCACTCCCGATCTGGTCGAGCCCTGCGAGGCGGCTTTCAATCGCCTCGGTTAGCTGCTGCAGCTCAGCGCTCACCGCTGACCCGATCCTCCCAGTCGGAGCGCACGTGAACCACTTCGCCGCTGGAGATCACGACCGCTACCGGGTTGTGGCCGAAGCGGTAGGCGATGTTGGCGACCGGGCCGTCGAGCACAACGACGTCGGCGCGCTTGCCAATTTCGAGCGAGCCAGTCGTCTCTGAGCAGCGCAGCAGCCAGGCCGGGTTGAGCGTTGCGGCGAGCAGAGCCTCTAGCGCAGTCCAGCCGTAACGACGGACGGCGAGGCCGATGATCAGCGGCATTGAGACGATCGGCGAGGTGCCTGGGTTGGCGTCGGTCGCGATTACCGTGATCGCGCCGGCGTCAGCAAGGGCGCGGCCGGGAGCGAGCTCTTCCTCGCCGAGGAACTCAGCTCCGGGGAGCAGCACTGCGGCGCACTCCGACTGGGCGAGCGGCTCAAGGTCGTCGGGATGGAGGCAAGCGAGGTGATCAACGGATCGGGCCCCAACCTCGAGCGCCACCGGCACAGAGCGATTGGCGTTGAACTGTTCTACGTGCGCGCGCAGATCGAAGCCGTGCTGCTGAGCCAGCTCTCCCATCTTGCGCAGTTGTTCGTTATCGAATGCGACCGATTCGACGTAGATGTCAAGTGCGCTGGCGCTCTTCTCGTCAGCGACCTGGGCCGCCATCAACGCGACCTCGGCCATCCAGCCGTCAACGTCGTAGCCGCTTGGAAGCGCGTGTGCCAGCAGCGCCGTTGACGCAATCTGCTGCACGACAGATTCACCGAGCCGCGCTGCCAGCCCAAGCGCGCGCAGCTCGCCTTCGACCGACATTCCGTAGCCGCTCTTCGTCTCAAAAGTAGTTGTGCCGTGCTCGAGCATCTCGGTCGCGAGCGCCTCGGCCTGCGCGATCACCTCATCGTCACTGGCCTCGTCGAGCGAGATCGCCGAGGACTTGATCCCTCCCCCGGCCTGCGCGATCTGCTCGTAGGAAGCTCCGGTGACCTTGAGGTTGTATTCATCGGCGCGCCAGCCAGCGAATGGCAGGTGGGTGTGGCAATCGACGAAGCCGGGGATTACGGCGCAGCCGCTGGCGTCGATCTGCACCGTGGCGGCGCCGTCGCCTTCGAACGATGCGATTAGGCCGTCACTGATCGCAAGCTCGCCTGCTTCGGTCGTGAACTCGGCGGCTCGATTGGCGCGAATGAAAGGCATTCCGTCCTGCGGCGGCCTGAGCAGCTCTGCAGCGGAGTTGATCGAAATTGACGCCACTGCGGCTAGCGCTCCTTGTCGCTGCTGAGCATTGGAATGTTCACTCCATCACGCTCGGCAGTCTCAATCGCCAGTGGATAGCCAGCATCGGCGTGGCGCACGACGCCCATTCCTGGGTCGGCGGTCAGTACGCGGCGGATCCGCTCGGCGGCCAGTTCGCTTCCGTCGGCGACGATCACCTGCCCGGCGTGAATCGACTTACCCATGCCGACACCGCCGCCATGGTGGATCGACACCCAGCTTGCCCCGGCGGCAGTATTGATCAAGGCGTTCAGCAGCGGCCAATCGGCGACGGCGTCGGAGCCGTCGAGCATCGCTTCGGTTTCGCGCTGCGGCGAGGCGACTGAGCCGGTGTCGAGGTGGTCGCGGCCGATCACGATCGGTGCGCTCAACTCACCTGAGGCAACCATCTCGTTGAACTTCGCTCCGGCAATCGCTCTCTCGCCATAACCAAGCCAGCAGATTCGCGCTGGAAGCCCTTGGAACTGAACCTTCTCCTGCGCAAGCTTGATCCAGCGCGCGATCCGCTCCTGATCGCCGAAGAGTTCGAGGATTGCCTCGTCTGTTTTGTAGATGTCTTCCGGGTCACCTGAGAGCGCGACCCAGCGGAACGGGCCTTTGCCTTCACAGAAGAGCGGGCGAATGTAGGCCGGCACGAAACCGGGATATTCGAAAGCTTCGGTGTCGCCGTTCTCTGCCGCTAGGCCGCGTAGCGCGTTGCCGTAGTCAAAGGCCTCGGCGCCGCGGCGGCCAAGCTCGCGGATGGCAGCGACGTGCGTGAGCACGCTCTCACCGACAAGGCGGATGTACTCGTCGGGGTCGGATTGGCGCAGCACGTCGGCCTGCTCAATCGTCAGCCCAACGGGGATGTAGCCGTTGAGCGGATCATGGGCCGATGTTTGATCGGTCACGACGTCAATATGTGTGCCGCGCTCGAGCAGCTCGGGCAGAATCTCAGCGGCGTTGCCGAGCAGACCGATTGTCAGCGGGCGACGCTCGTCAATCGCAACCTGCAGTCGCGCGAGCGCGTCATCGAGGTCGGCGGCGCGCTCGTCGAGATAGCCGGTCTCAAGCCGACGCTCGATGTGATGAAGATCGGCCTCAATGCAGAGTGCCGCGCCACCGCACATCGCGACGGCGAGCGGCTGGGCGCCGCCCATTCCACCAAGCCCCGCTGTTACTACCAGCCGCCCTTCGAGCGTGCCACCAAAGCGCTTGTCGGCGATCGCGGCGAAAGTCTCATAGGTGCCTTGAAGGATTCCTTGGCTGCCGATGTAGATCCAAGAACCGGCCGTCATCTGGCCGTACATCATCAGCCCTGCGGCGTCGAGCTCACGGAAGGTTTCCCAGTTGGCCCAGTCGGGCACGAGGTTGGAGTTGGCGATCAGCACGCGCGGCGCGGCGGCGTGGGTTTCAAATACGGCCACCGGCTTGCCGGACTGCACGAGCAGCGTGTGGTCGGCCTCGAGATCGATCAGCTCACGGACGATCGCGTCGTAACACTCCTGATTACGCGCAGCTTTGCCGATACCGCCATAGACGATTAGATCTTCTGGCTTCTCCGCCACGTCTGGGTGGAGGTTGTTCTCCAGCATCCGCAGCGCAGCTTCTTGCTCCCAGCCTTGGCAGCGCAGTGTTAGCGGGTCGGTCGTCACTTGGTTGCCCCATCCGCCGGGTCAGTGACAAGCGTGGCGAGCGCGTCGCCGGCAACGAGGCTTAGCACGGCGGCAAGGTCGTCGGCCGGCGGGCGATCGTCGGTCAACATCGAAATTCGCTCACGGACCGCTCCATGCGCGGCCTCAACCAGATTGCCCGGGCGGCCGGGATCGAGATCGATCGCTTGGCAGCCGCAGATCAGCTCGTAGGCGAGGATCCGTTCAACGCGCGAGAGGGCATCGAGGCTCATAACAGCGCCGGTCATCCCTAGCGACACATGATCCTCTTGATTGTCGGAGGTTGGAATGTTGTCGATGCTGACCGGCGTTGCCAGCGCACGCAGCTCACTGACCATTGCCGCGCAGGCGTATTGAAGAATCATGTAGCCGCTCGATTGGCCGGGGTTTGGGCTGAGGAAAGCGGGGAGATCGCCATTTGTTGACGGCGAGACGAGGCGGAAAATCCGTCGCTCGCTGATCGCGCCAAGGTCTGCAAGGCCGATGCGGAGCGTGTCGAATGCCAGCGCCAGGCTCTGACCGTGGAAGTTGCCGGCCGAAATCACGCCAGGCGGGTCATCGAAGACGAGTGGATTGTCGGTCACGGCATTTAGGTCCACTTCGACGAGCCGTCCAAAGAAGCTGGCTGCCTCGCGCGCCGAACCGTGAACTTGCGCGGCGCAGCGCAGCGAGTATGCGTCCTGGAGTCGCTCGCCTGTGCCGTCGGCGGTGCGGCTCGACTCGGCTAGCGCAGCGCGGATGTGAGCGGCGCTAAGAATCTGCCCCGGCACCGGCCGCAGCTCGTGAACTCGCGCGTCGAAGGCAGGTGTTGCGCCGCGCAGCGCGTCGATCGTGACGGCTGCGGCAAGGTCGGCAACAGCCAGCAGCCGCGTGGCGCGAACCGAGCAAAGCGCCCCGATCGCAGCCATGAAGTGCGTGCCATTGATCAGCGCAAGCGCCTCCTTGGCCTCAAGCTCGAGCGCTTCGACCCCGAGCGCCGCGAGCGCTTCTGCGCCGCTGTGCTCGTTGCCTTCAGGGTCGAGGCAGCGACCTTCGCCGACAAGCACGAGGAAGGCGTGGGCCGAGGGGGCGAGGTCACCGCTCGCGCCAAGTGAGCCGCTCGAAGGAACGACTGGCACCCAGCCGGAGTTGAGCAGCGCCGCTACGCGTTCGATCAGCTCGGGCCGCACCCCGGAGTGGGCTTGAAGTAGCGAATGGCAGCGGATCGCGATTGCTGCGCGGACCACCTCGGGCGCCAGCGGATCGTCGCTGCCGCAGGCGTGGCTGCGCAGCAGGTTGAGCTGCATTCTTGACTGCTCGGCCTCGCCGATCTCCTTGCTTACTAGCGCCCCGTAGCCAGTAGTCACGCCGTATACGCGGGCGCCGGAATCGATAATCGAGTGGAACAGAAGGTTGTTCGCTGCGACGCGCTCAAGCGCGGCCGGGTCGAGCGTAACGTTCGCTCCGTTAGCAATCGCGTCAACGTCAGCGGCGGTGATTACGCCGCCGAGCATGACCGTGCTCATCAGTCTGTTCCGTCGCCGCGCGCGCGCAGTGCGGCGGCGTGCGCTGGGAATCCTTCGTGGTCGGCGAGCGCTAGCGCGGCCGGGCTCAGCCGCTGGAGCGCGCCTGCGTCAGCCTTCGCGATCGAAACCTTCTTGAGGAACGTCTCGGCTGTGACGCCGCCGGTTACGCGGGCAAAGGCGCCGGTTGGCAGCGCGGCGGGAACACCGATCACGTAGTTAGCAAGCGACATCGGCGTCTGCTGCCCAAGCAGCACTTCGCCAGCGTGATCGATCATCGCCAACACCGCCTCTTCGTCGCGCGCGACGATCTGCATGTGCTCGGGCGCGTACCAGTTAGCTACAGCTGCCGCTTCGATTAGGTCGGCGACGAGAATCGCGCCGCCATTCTCGCCCAGCGCGGCGTGAGCATAGGCGCGCCGAGGCTCTGGCAGCAAGGCAATCTGGCTAGCGATCTCAAGCTGCGCGGCTTCGATCAGAGATTCACTATCGGTCACCAGCACCGACGCCGAGTCGGGGCCGTGCTCGGCCTCATTGAGCAGGTCTGCGGCAAGCAGCCGCGCGTCGGCGCTGTCGTCGGCGATGATCAGCGACTCCGAAGGGCCAAGCAGCATCTGTGTGTGGCAGCCGTACTGCTGGCAGGCGATTTGCGCGGCCTGCACCGGCGGGCTTCCGGGGCCGAGAACCTTGCGCACCTTCGGGATCGACTCGGTGCCAAAAGCCAGCGCCGCTACTCCCGCCGGGCCGTTTGCACGAAAGATCTGTCTAATCCCGAGCTGGTCCGCGGCGCAGAGAACGGCTGGGTCGACTTCGCCATCGCCGCCAGGCAGTGGCGGCACGACGACGGCGATCTCCGGCACTCCGGCGACCACGGCCGGTGTGCCGATCTGCACTAGGACTGAAGGGAACGATCCTTTGCCGCTCGGAATGAAGAGCCCGGCGCTGGCGATAGCGGTTGACTTCTCACCGACCGTGAGGCCGGGCTGAATTTCAACGCGCCATTCGCGCTCGCGCGTCAGCTCTTCGTTGAAGGCGCGCACGTTTGCGATCCCCTCGGCGATCGCTTCCTGCACGGGCGCCGGAACCAGATCGCGCGCAGCAGCAAACTCGGCTTC
>JBAXGJ010000043.1:0-8191 GCA_037139475.1 Actinomycetes bacterium | reverse complement strand
ACCAGCGACCGCGTCCGCGAATCGCTCTTCGCATTACTTGGCCCGGTTGATGGGCTCGCTGTTCTTGACCTTTTTGCCGGCTCCGGCGCGCTGGCGATCGAAGCGCTCTCGCGCGGAGCGGCCAGCGCTGTCTTAGTCGAGCGCGATCGTGGAGCGGCGAAGGTAATCACTGCCAATCTCGAGGCGCTCGACCTTCTCGAGCCGCAGGCACGGCTAATCCAGGGCAGCGCACAGAAAGCGCTCGAGCAGGCAGCGAAGGCCGCTGAGACATACGATCTACTCTTCTTAGACCCTCCATACCGCCAGCCTGCGATGCTTGGCGATGACGCTGCGAAACTGATCGGCTCGATTCTCGCTCCAGATGCGAGAGTCGTAACCGAGAGCGACCGGCGCCAACCGTTTGAACTCGCACTGCCAATGATCGATGAACGCCGCTACGGCGACACCCTGATACGAATCCACCAACAATGACCAACGCCAAGAAGATCGCAGTCTGCCCCGGTTCATACGACCCGATCACTCGCGGGCACGTTGACGTGATCGCGCGCGCCGCTGAGATCTTCGACGAAGTTGTAGTCGCCGTCGTAAACCACCCAGTCAGAAAGGGCTCGACGCTTTTCCCTGTCGACGAGCGAATCGAGTTCATCGAGGACGCCACCGCCGACCTTCCGAACGTTCGCGCCGCTTCGTTTGACACGCTAATCGTCGACTTCGCGCGTGAGATCGGCGCGAAGACGATCGTCAAGGGCCTCCGGGCTATCTCAGACTTTGAATACGAAACAGAAATGAACCAGCTAAACCGCCAGCAGGCTCCCGATGTAGAGTCGCTCTACATGATGGCCAGCCCGCAGTTCAGCTTCATTAGCTCAAGTGGTATTAAGGAGTTGGCGATCTTTGGCGGAACAATCGACGAACTGGTCACACCAAAAGTTGCAGCCCGACTGAAGGAAGAACTCGCTCGCTAGCGAAAGGCACCGTGCTATGGACGTTCTCGTACTAATCGACAAACTTGATGATCTGATCCACAACGCCAAGCCGGTGCCGCTCACCGACCAGGTTCGCGTGGACAAAGAGGAGATCTACGACATCCTCGATCAGATGCGCGCCACGATCCCGGAAGAGATCAAACAGGCCCGCTGGATCGTCAAGGAGCGCCAAGAGATGCTTGCCGAAGCGAAGCGTGAAGCTGAGCGCGTGATCAAGGAAGGTCACGAGAAGCAGGCGCAGCTAATCGCCGGCGAGGCCGTAACGCGCGAAGCTGAGCGCGGCGCCGATGACATCATGGAAGAGGCGAAGGTTCGCGAGCGCGAGATCCGCCTTGGCGCAGAGGATTACGCCGACGAGATTCTCGGAACGCTCGAAACCAACCTTTCGAAGTTCATCTCCGCCGTGCAGCGTGGTCGGGATCGCCTTGCAGGCGCCGACGACGATGACGCCGGCGACAACCGCTAACCGCGCCTAGTCCGCTTCTACTGCGTCCTCGTCGGCGGTGCGCGTCAGTTCGCGAATCGCGTCGAGCTGCTCGCGAACTCGGCTGGCCATGTCGTCTACCGAACTTGCACTGGTGTCAATCTGAGTTTTGGCGCTCGTCAGAGAGGCCTTGATCTTCTTCACCGATGCGAGTATCTCGATCGCCTTCTCGGTCGCTTCGGTAACCGCTGCCACGTCGATATCGCCGGTTTCCGCGCGGCCCATCAATAAGCGCGCCCGCGCCAAGGCGTAGCCGGTTTCCAGTACCAGCGTCGAATCGGCATCGGGGTCGTAAGTAATTACGAGCTTGTCGCCGTGGATCTCCTCCAGTACGCGCGTGTTGGCTGGAACCTGGGGATCGGTCGGAACTACGAGCACGGCGTAGCCTGCGCTGCGTTGTTCGCGGGCGCTATCGAGCGTCGTGATCATCTTGCTTCGGGGAAAGTCTTTTACGTTCTTCGCTTCAAAGGTGATTCGGCCGCGGGCTGGGCCGCTCTGGGCTTCAATCTCGACGACGACGTCGCCCTTCTTACCGCCGCCCTCGGTCTTCTCTCCGACCGCCTCGGCGCTGTCGCCGCGGCCTTGCGCGATCGTCGCGATCGCTTCTGCGACCTGCTCTTCGTAGCTACGTCCCTTGGCCGTGCCGCGTGCCTCGGCTTCGGCAAGTTTTTCGGCGCCTTCGGCTTCGGCCTCGGAGCCGGCGATCGTCTTCTGCATCTCGGTGATCGTGCGGTTCATTTCGAGTAGTTGCTTCGCCTGCTGCTCGGAGGCCTGTTTGATGATCTCTGTCGTCAGCTTCTGGAACTGGTTAAGCGGGTTGCTTTCGTCGTCGGCGGTGAACTGCTTCGTCAGTGCTTCGCGGTGCGTGCGCAGCATCTCCTCAACCAGCGCCTTGACTTGGTTCTGGACGGCGCTGCTGGAGTTCTCGCCGAAGTGCTGGTCGAGCAGCTTCGGCAGCAGGCCGGCGTCGGCGTCGAAGGTCGCGTCGATCTGCGTCTTGAAGCCCTCTGTGACCTTCTGTGCGCTTTCGTTGAACTGGGCTTCAACTTCGTGTGCCTGTCGCTCAAACTCGGCTTTGACGAATTCCGTATCGGAAGCGGTCTGCTCGCGCTGGAGGATTCGTGCGCCGATCTCGATCGCTTGACCGACCAGTGCATCGAGGCTCTCGCCGGCCGCCTCGCGTTCGCGCGCCAGCGTGATCGTCGCTTCGTCGTCAACCGTGAGGCCGTCGATCAGCAGCTGGTCGCCGAGCAGTCTCACTTGCTCGGCCGCGATTGGAGTGATTGGTTCCACCGACATCCTAGGTTGCACGGTACGCGCCGCTTCTGACAGATCGAAGGCTGCTTTGCAACGCGAGTCTGCCGGCGGCTTGCGCTCGCTAGGCTGGTTGCGATGCTCGAAAGGATCGAAGAGGCGGCTTTTGTCGCGCGAACGTTTGCTCGAGCGGGGATGGTCAAGCCCGAAAACCCAGTGCTGGTGCTGAAGTCGCTTGACGTGCTGCGCCGCTGGGGAACTTCGATCGCCGGCGGCTACGCCAGCGCTGCGGTCCGCCGTCCGGACGCCACGGCGCTGATTGACGATCAAGGCTCACTTAGCTACTCCGAGGTTGATAAGCGGGCGAACGCGCTTGCACGCGGTCTCTCTGCAGCCGGCGTCGGGCCGGGTGACGGGATCGCCGTGCTCTGCCGCAACCACCGGTATTTCGTCGAGGTGACGGTCGCCGCCGACCGGATCGGCGCCGACTTGATCTTCCTCAACACAATGTTCGCCGCGCCACAGGTCAGTGAGGTCTGTGACCAAGAGAGCCCGATTGCAATCGTCTACGACGACGAGTTCAGCGAAACAGTCGCCGCCGCCAGCGTAGGGCGCACTGCGCTGATCGCTTGGACAGAGCGCCCCGGCAGCTCGCCGCAGAGGACGCTTGACCAGTTGCGAGTCGGCCAATCAACCGCTCCGCTCGATCCGCCGCCTTCGCCGGGGCGGATCATCATCCTCACGAGCGGCACAACCGGCACTCCAAAGGGGGCGCAGCGCGAGCAGCCCAGCTCGCTTGCCCCAGCGGCCTCGCTGCTCGACGTTATTCCGCTCCGTGCCCGAGGCGTCACGATGATCGCCCCGCCGCTCTTCCATTCTTGGGGGATGGCTCACTTCTCGCTGGCGCTGATGCTGGGTTCGACGATTGTCCTGCAGCGCGGCTTCGACCCCAAGCAGTCGCTGATGGCCGCCGCGCGCCACGGAGCGGGGGCGCTGGTCGTCGTCCCGGTAATGCTGCAGCGGATGGTTGACCTTCCGGCCGATGCGCTCGTTGGGGTTGACCTCTCGCGGCTGAAAGTGATCGCCGCTAGCGGCAGTGCTCTGCCTGGCGAGCTGGCATTGCGCGCGATGGATCGTTTCGGTGACACGCTTTACAACCTCTACGGCTCAACCGAGGTGGCATGGGCAACCGTTGCAGGGCCGGAAGATCTTCGAGCAGCGCCGGGGACCGCTGGTAGGCCGCCGCGAGGCACCGTCGTCAGTCTCTTCGACGAGAGAGACCAGCCGGTGAACGAGGTCGGTGTGACTGGAAGGATCTTCGTTGAAAATGGACTCGGCTTCGAGGGCTACACCGGTGGTCAGACCAAGCAGCAGATCTCAGGCCTGATGTCGACCGGCGATGTCGGCCACTTCGACCCTGAGGGGAGGCTCTTCATCGACGGCCGCGACGACGAGATGATCGTCTCCGGCGGTGAGAACGTCTTCCCACGCGAAGTTGAGGACCTCCTGGCCGACCACCCGGGAATCGCGGAGGCCGCCGTGATTGGTGTCGCCGACGATCAGTGGGGGCAGCGGCTTAGAGCGTTCGTCGTTTGCAGCGGCGAGAGCCGGCCCGATGAGGCCGAGCTTCAGGAGTTGGTTCGTGATCGGCTGGCCCGCTACAAGGTGCCACGCGAAGTGCACTTCATTGACGAGCTCCCGCGCAATGCCACCGGCAAAGTGCTGCGCCGCGAGCTAGCCAGTTACTGACGCGCCTCACTCGCTTCTCGCGAGGCTCTAATCTGCAGCCGATGGCGAGCGACTCAGAGAGCTTCGATCTAGCGATCCTCGGACTTAGCGCCGGCGACGGCAAACGGCTTGAGCTTGAGGCCGAGCTGGGCGAGTTTGAGTTCGCCGGCGAGCCCTACCGGCCGCAGCCGCAGCCCTGCCCGGTCGTCGTTGACGTAACGCGGATGAACGGCGATGGATGGGCGCTTAAGTTGGCCTTCGCAACGATGATGCGTGGGACTTGCATGCGTTGCCTTGGTCCGGCCGAGCGCAAGATCACGGTCGAGGTTCGCGAGGTTGATCAGGTCGATGGCGGCGAGGAGCTCGACAGCCCGTACATCAAAGGTTCGACCCTCAGTCTCGACCAGTGGGCCCACGACTCTCTGGCCCTAGCGCTACCTACTCAAGTGATCTGCCAGCCTCAGTGCCTCGGTCTATGCCCGACCTGTGGGATCGATTTGAATGCCGATCCGAGCCACGAGCACGAGGCCGATAAGGATCCGCGCTGGTCGAAATTGGACGAGCTGAAGTTCGACTGAGCGCGGCACTTCTGCGCGGTTCGCTATCTTTGACCGTCGAATGGCCGTTCCTAAGCAACGACAGTCACACAGCCGCACCGCAAAGCGCCGCGCCCAACACGGGATCGCTGCACCAACCGGTGGAGGCTGCCCAGAGTGTGGCGCGCCGCGCCTTGCGCATCGCGTCTGCTCTAGCTGCGGTACTTACGGCGGCCGTTCAATCGTCGCCCCGGCCAACACCGACCAGTAAGCCTCGATGAGCGTCACGGTCGCGGTCGACGCGAACGGGGCCGATCTTGGAGCCGCCGAAGTAGCGGCCGGCGCTGCGATCGCCGCTGAGCTTGGCGTCAAGGTCCGCGTCTACGGCCCGGCCGAGCAGATCGGTGAGGTAGCCGAAGGGGTCGAAGTGATCGACGCGCCGATCTCGATCGCGAAGGAGGCCGACCCAGCGCGCGCAGCGCGCTCCACTCCCGAGGCCTCAATCGTCCAGGCTGCGCGCGCCGTAGCGCAGGGCGAAGCCGATGCGCTCGTCAGCGCCGGCGCGACCGGCGCGACGCTTGCCGCCGGACTGTTCGAAATCAAACGCGCACGCGGCATCTATCGCCCAGCGTTGGCAACACCGGTGCCAATTCCAGGCAGCCCTGTGACATTGCTTGACGTCGGAGCCAACGTTGAGGTCCGCAGTGAGCACCTCGTCCAGTTCGCTTTCATGGGCGCTGCGCTGGCGACGACCGTGCTCGGCCAGGAGCGCCCGCGCGTTGCTCTGCTCTCGAACGGAAGCGAAGCGAGCCGCGGCACAGCGGTGGTAATTGAAGCCGGCCAGCAGCTGGCCGCCGGCACGCATTCGACCTTTGAGTTCGTCGGCAACATCGAAGGGAACGATCTGGCAGCCGACGTCGCCGATGTGATCGTCACCGACGGCTTCACCGGCAATATCGCGCTAAAGGTGATGGAAGGGATCTCGCAGGCAGTCGTCGGAGGCATTCGTGACGCCGCAACCAGCTCAGCGCGCGCAAAGCTCGGCGGCGCCTTGCTGCGGCCGGCGCTGAGAGGCTTTCGCGACGAGATCGACCCCGAGGGCCCCGGTGGCGCTTACATGCTCGGTTTGCGGCAGCTCGCAGTCGTCTCCCACGGCCGCTTTACGCGCTATGGCTTCTCGCAGGCGATTCTGCTCGCAGCGCGGGCCGTAAACGGCGATCTTGTCGGGCGAACAGAGGCGATGTTGGAAGCTGGTGGCGCGTTGCGCCGTTCAGGCGGCGCTGAGGCCGACAGCCCGTCCGAAGGCGTGGCTAGTTTTCCGCCTGATGACTCGTGACGACGTCCATGAATTAATCCGCGCGCACCTCGCCGACGAGCTCGACGTAGACCCAGCAACGATCAACGAAGAGACGCGCTTTAAAGAAGACCTTGAGGCCGACTCACTTGACCTCTACACACTCGTTCAAGAGCTCGAAGATACGTACGGAACAAAGATGTCGGATGAACAGGCAGCACAGATTCTCACCGTCGGTCAAGCAATCGACTTTGTCCTCGCCCACACCAGCGCCAGCTCCTGAGCCCTGCAAACCCTCACCTCACTCCTCGACGAACTGCCGGCCGACCTATACCGGCAGGTCTTCACACACGCCTCTTGGGGCGAGCGCAGCAGCGACTCCTACGAGCGCCTGGCATTTCTTGGCGACAGCGTCTTAGGGCTAGCGATAACGGCGCACCTCTACCCGCTGCTCGAAGCCGACCGCTTCGGCGCTGGTCGCTTGACGAAGATCAGGGCCCAGACGGTTTCAGGAGCAGCCTGCCGCGAAGTCGCGGTTCGCTTGGACGTTCCCGGCCGCTTGGCGGCAGCAGCGCCGGAAGGGACGCCGCTCGCCGACACGCTGGTCAGCGAACGCGTCCTCTCTTCAATCGTCGAGGCGATCATCGGAGCTTGCTATCTAGATCAGGGCTACGAATCGACGGCTGCGGCCGTTGTCGAGTGCTTTGCGCCGGAGCTAGCGCTGGCGCTCGAACACCCGATCGACTTCAAGTCGGCGCTGCAAGAGCAGCTGGCTGCTCGCGGCCAATTGGTCGACTACGAGATCACGAGCGAGGAGGGGCCGCCACACGAGCGGACCTTCGCGGTCACGGCGAGCGTCGCCGGCGAGGTGGTCGGCGAGGGAACCGGGCGAACGAAGAAGGCGGCCGAGCAGGAAGCAGCACGGGCGGCTCTCGGTCCGGGCGTAGGGGGCAGCTGACATGCATCTGAAGTCGATCAGCTTGAAAGGCTTCAAATCGTTTCCCGAGCGGACCGTGCTGGAGTTCGCTCCCGGAGTTTCCGTCGTTGTAGGCCCGAACGGCTCGGGCAAGTCAAACATCACCGACGCCGTGCTGTGGGCGATGGGCGAGCAGTCGCCGCTCGCGGTTCGCGGCCAGAAGATGCAGGACGTGATCTTCGGCGGCGGTCACGGCGTCAAGGCTCGCTCCTCGGCCGAGGTCGAGCTGATCATCGACAACTCCGACGGCGCAATCGAGATGCCGCTCGGCGAGATCTCGATCCTCAGGCGGCTCGACCGCAACGGTGAAGGCGAATATCGACTCAATGGCGCCCGCTGCCGGCTAGTCGACGTGCTCGAAGTTCTCTCCGACACCGGCCTTGGCAAAGAGATGCACTCGGTCGTCTCACAAGGCCGCGTTGAATCGATCGTTACGTCGAAGCCGCGCGACAGGAGGCTGCTGATCGAAGAGGCCGCCGGGCTTGGCAAACACCGCAAGCGCCGCCGCCGCGCGCAGATCAAGCTCGATCGTGCGCAGGAGAACCTCGACCGCTGCCTCGACATCGAGCGTGAAGCGCGCTCGCAGCTACGCCCACTGAAGCGCCAAGCCGAAGCAGCGGAGCTGCTGGCGCGGGTCGAGCGGCAGACGACTGAGGCCTCTTGGGAACTCGTACGCGATTCCTCGCGCGTGCGCCGGGCTGGCCTTGAGACCGCCGAAAAGGCGGCTACCTCGGCGCGCGAGTCGCGTGACGCGCTGCAGGAGAAGCTTGGGCAGGTCGATTTGCGCCGCGAGGAGGCCGAGAAGCAGCTCGCCGAGAGGAGCGAACGGCGCGAAGCGATCGCCCGCCGCGGCGAGCTTGCGCGCAGCGCAGGCGGCAAGATTGAGATGCGGATTGAGCGAACACGCGAGAATGCACTCGCTCTCGCCGACCG
>JBAXGJ010000042.1:0-8270 GCA_037139475.1 Actinomycetes bacterium | reverse complement strand
GGCCTCAGCGCACTGCTCGTCTCAACTTCGAAGCAGATGCCGCTCTGCATCCAGGAACTGCAGAGCCAAGGGCTCGACTACCCGGTCTTGATCGGCGGCGCGGCGATCAACAAGGATTTCGGTCTGCGCACGCTCTACCCCGGCGGCCGTCAGTCGGACGAGATCTACGAGCCCGGCGTCTTCTTCTGCAAGGACGCCTTCGAGGGCCTCGCGAAGATGGACGCGCTGGTCGAGCCGGAGCAGCGCGAAGTGCTCGTCACTGAGCTGCGCGCCGACGCGCTGGCGCTGCGCGAGAAGGGCCCCGAGCCGGAGGCGTTGCCGACCGACGACGACAGCGTCCGTTCAGCCGCCAGCACTGATGTGCCTGTGCCGACGCCGCCATGGTGGGGAGTTCAGGAAGTGCCGATCGAGATGGATCAGCTCTTCCACCACCTCGACACCCACGTCCTTTTCAAACTCCACTGGGGTGGCCGCGGCGTCAAGGGCGAGGCTTGGACCGAGTTGCTCGATAACGATTTCCGGCCGCGCCTAGAGCGGATGTGGACCGAGCAGGATTATCTGCGCCCGCGGGCGCTGCTCGGCTACTTCCCTTGCTACTCGGAGGGCAACGACATCGTCGTACTCGACCCAGACGATCGAGAGACCGTTCTGACTCGTTTTGTCTGCCCGCGCCAGCCGGGCCACGACCGCATCTGCGTCGCCGACTTCTACCGCCCGAAGGACGCGGGGGAACTCGACGTAGTCGCGCTGCAGGCCGTCACCTCAGGAGCCGAAGTCACAGAGCTGATGGCGAAGCTCGAAGACGATGGCGAGTACGCTGAGCAGCTCTTCGTCCACGGTCTAGGTGTGCAGACGGCCGAAGGGCTGGCAGAGCTCGTCCATGCTCAGGTGCGCGAGGATCTCGGAATCGGAGAGGCGCAAGGCCGGCGCTATTCGTGGGGCTACCCGGCCGTGCCCGACCAGTCCGAGCACGAGAAGCTCGACCAGCTGCTCGACCTCAGCCAGATCGGAATGACGCTCACCGACGGCTTCGCGCCCGAGCCGGAGCAGTCAACGCTGGCAATCGTCGCCCACCACCCCGACGCGACCTACTTTGGAATGAAGTCCGGCAAGCTGCCTACCAACGACCGTCAGCGCGCCGACGACGTGATCGCCGGCAGCGACCGCGACCCAACGCGGCTAGGCGACATTCCTGACGAAGATCCGCCGCAGCTCAGTGAAGAGGCAGACGAGACGCCGGTCGCCACTTAAGCGATCAGCGCCAGCTTTGCGGCCCGCGAGAGCCGCTTGATTCGCACCTCTTCGCGCTGAGCAGCAGAGCGATCCTCCATCTCGAACGAGGCCGCCAGCTCAACCGGCAGGCGGCTACGGGTATAGCGACTGCCGGTGCCCGCGCTGTGAGCTTCCAAGCGCTTCTCGAGATCGTTCGTCCAGCCGGTGTAAAGGCTGCCATCGGCGCAGAGCAGCATGTAAACCCAGGCATCGGCCACCTAGCTAAGTTCGCCGCCGGCGGGCGCCTTCCTACGCGCTGGCTGAGCTGCGCTCGGCGCCACTGGCGCTGCGATCGGCAACCGGCCCGAGGCGAACCGGCGTTGAGTGGAGCGCGCGTAGTCGTACGTCGCGCCAGCTAAGTCCCTCGCCAAGTAGAGCCGGAACACCCATCAGCACAGCGGTCGCTACCTCAACTGCTTGCAAGACGATGCCGTAGCCGAGCGCGTCGGCGGCGCTGACGCCGTAGGCGCCAGTCAGCACGGCGACGCAGGCGGCCTGGAAGACGCCAACGTTGGCCGGCGTCGCTGGGACGAGAGCAGTGACGTTGACGGCGAGCAGCACGGCGGCGGCGGCGGCGATGCCGGTTCTCCCGTCGAGCCCGATCGCCAGCAGCAGCAGATAGCAGGCAAGCGCCTGCAGAGCCCAGGCGCTGAGCTGCGCGACGAGCGCGAGCGAACCGTCACGGGGATTTGTGAAGACGCGCAGACCGCTGCGGACCTGGCGCGCGGCTTTCAGCAGCGGACGGGCAACGGCGCGCGTGCGACCAAATCGCTCGCTGCCGCTCGCAGCGAGCACTGCTGGGACAATTAGGACTATTGCCAGCAGCACGACGGGGACCAAGACGACCGCTACAAGTGCGCCGTGGCGCTGGTCAAAGATCGGCACGCTGGAGAGCGCGATCGCGGCGAGAATCAATAGCGCGATCACGTTCAGCACGGTCTGCGAGACGAGCGTTCCAACGACCGTCGGCATCGTCTCGCGCGGGCGGCCAGCGCGGCGTGAGATCACGATCGCGCGGGCCGGCTCACCGAGCCGCGCTGGGAGCGTCGAAGACATCAGCACGCCGATCGCCGTGGCGCGCAGCGTTTCGAGCTGCGTCAAGGGGCGCTCGGGCAAGGCGGCGTGAAGGATCGCGTGCCAAGAGATAGAGCGCAGCAGCATCGAGAGGCCCATCACAGCAACTGCCACCAGTACCCAAGCTGGGCTCGACTGCAGCAGGCTCGTAATCACACGGTCAACGCCGATCTTTTCAAGTGCGATTGCGGCGAGGCCGATTGCGGCGCAGGCGGCAACGAACAGTCCGGTGCGGCGTGCAGCGCTGCGAATCCGTGCACGGCGCCAGCCGCCTGGCGGTTCCGGCTCGATTGTCGGCAAGCGCTGCGCCGGCACAGCCGGCAAACCGTCAGCTTCGAGCCCCGCTGCCCGATCCAGCGTGGGCTGGCTCGGGCTGGTGAGCTGAGCGGCGTGTGCGGCAATCGCCTGCTCGTAAAGCTGAACCGTCTGAGCACCGATCAAAGTCCAGCTGTACTGCTCAGCGCTGGCGGCTGCTGCGCCGCTCAGCGCAGCGCGGCGGGCAGGCTCAAGCGCGAGGTCGCGCAAGGCCTCGGCGAGCGCTACTGGGTCACCGTGCGGAACGAGCACGCCGTTGACTCCGTCCTCAACGACGTCGCGGTAGCCGGCGATCTCACTAGCAACGACCGGAGTGCCGGCCGCGAAGGCCTCGGTCAAGACCATGCCAAAGCTCTCGCCGCCGAGTGACGGGGCTACAAGCAGGTCAGCTTCTGCCAACAGGCGCTGCTTCTCTGCGTCATCTACGAGCCCGGCGATCGTTACGCCCCGCGGATCGATCAAGAGCGGCTCAACATCATCCGCGGTTGCGCCAATGATCGTCAGCTCAGCATCGACGTAATCGCGCAGCCCTTCGAAGGCCGAGAGCAGTACCGGCAATCCCTTGCGGTCAACGGCCTGTCCAACAAAGACCAGTTTCAATTGCCCGGCCAGACCAAGCTGCTTGACAGGCGGCCCGCCGACTGGAACCTCAACGCCGTTGGCGATCACGCTGTAGCGACCGCCGTAGAAGCGGCGCGCAGTCCACGACGCAGCTTCAGAGACTGCAATCCGCCCGTGAAGTCGACGCATCCGTCGGCTCGCCCCGAACAGATTCGCGATCCCTTGAGTCAGACGATTTGTCGAATAGGTGTGGTAGGTGGCGACCAGCGCGGTCGACTTGCAGTTGAGCGCCATCCAGCTGATCAGCGGCGCAACAGGCTCATGGATATGGACTACGTCGAATTCGCCGTCGGCAAGCGTCTTGCCGAGGCGCTCCACTGCGCCGGGAGACAGAGAAAGGTTCGAGACGGCACCATTGGCGGGAATTCCAATCGTCCGCCCGAGGTCAACTATGTGACCGTCAAGCTGACGATTCTGCGGTGCTGTTCCGCCGTGCATCCGTGCGCTGCGCTGATCGACCGGGTCAACCGGAGTGATGATCCGAACTTCGTGGCCTGCTTCGCGGTGAGAGGCTGCCAGCGCCTCAATATGGCGCGCAACTCCACCGGGATAGGTCCACGAGTACGGCGAGACAATTGCGATCCGCATCGGATCCCGATCCTAGCGCGAGCGACCGTCGGCTAGTCGTGCGTCGCCGCGCAGATAGATCACGCCGCAGAGCGCAATAAACACGGCGAACAGCAGCAGCATTGGCCCTGAGTCGTTGAAGAGTGCGCCAAAGACGCCAACCGCGGCCGCTCCGGCCAGTCCCGCGCGCCAGCCGGGATCATCGGAGACCGGCGCCAGCAAGCGGTCACGCCGAACGATGCCGAGCGCAACGGTCAGCGCGGCGACCAGCGCCGCGACCGGCATCAAGCCGCGGATCAGGCCGCGCCCAGCGAGCTCGAACCGCCGCACAAAGATCTCCCACCAAGCGCCCGAACCATCGGCGCGCAGCACTGTGCGCGTGAAGTGCGAATCACCCCCGCTCAGAAGATCGATCGCTGCCAGCAGCGCCAGCGCTGCGAGCGGCGCAATCACGACGAGGGCGATCGTCTTCCCCGACAGCCTGCCCGGCAGCATCAGCAGCACGGCAACGCCAAAGCCGGCTGCCACAGTCATCACGCCTCCGACATCTGCGCCAAGCTGCGCCGCACCAAGCGCGACGCCGAGCACGAGGCCACAACCGGCAAAGATCGCCGCCGCTTGGCGCGATCGACCGCGGCCAAACCAGAGGGCGCCAAGGCCGATCAGCAGAATCGCCGGCAGTGCAGACTCGAGCTCGTTGCCGATCCCGTAGAAGCGAGAACCGAAGAGCGGGTTAGGGCCGATCAGCGAGCGGATAATTAGCGGCGAACCGAAAGCCAGGTCAACGATGTAAGCCCCAACCGCCACGAACGCAGGCAGCGCTGGCGCTCTCGGCCATGGGATGACGTAATCACTGGCGACACCGAGCAGCAGCGAGCCGAACACAACGACCACGACCTCAACCAGCATCGATGGAGCCAGCGCCGCCGTGAGCAGCAAGATCGACGGCAGCCAGAAGATCGCCAGCGCGCCGCAGCGCATCGCCCAGCGCATTCCGCGGCGGTCAGCGACGAGCATCGCTACCAGCGTCAGGATCAGCCAACCGCCAAGCAGTGCCCAGAGCACCGGGAAGCGGCGCTGCCCAACTACCTGCAGGCGACCCTTCAGCGCGAGTAGCTGCTGCGCGTCGCGGCCTGGAACCACCTCGACCGGCTGCCCGCTGACCGCCTTTGGTACCGGAATATCGAGCCAGTCGAAGGCGGTGGGAAGCAGGTCGATGCCGGCGATGACGCCGTCTAGATGGGTCGTCGACGATGTAAGAGTGCCCGGCGCGCCGAGCCCAGCGATGCCGACCGGAAGCAGCTGCGCGCTGCTCTTGTTGGGCGGTGAGCGCATCGCGATCACAAGCTCGTTCGAACTGCGCCCGGCCAGCAAGACCGCCAGCTGCCGGTTGCCGAGATCACCCGCGGCCAGCGATGCAACGACGAGCCGCCTCTGCGCGAGCAGCAGCTGCGCACGCTGCGGCAGGCTCGCCGCCGGCCCAAGCGAAATCTGCTCGATCCGCCCGGCGCGGTCAGCGGCGACGACAGAATCTCGCAGCGGCTGGCCGGTTACACCAGCGTAGGCCGCTCCACCAGAGATTGAGCCAGCCAGCAGGCCAGGTTCAATCTTTGCTGGCGCGTCGCTCGCGCGTTTGTTGATCTCGATCCATCCACGGAAGTAAGCGCCGCGCTGGTCGGGCACGAGCAGCAGCGGTGGCGGAAGCTCGGGGCTATAGCTGGAGAGTGAAATACGCGTTCCCTGCGTTATGTCGAGCAGCGCCTGGGCGGCCCCATAGCGGCCTTGGACCGGGCTGCTCAGCCCGATCGATAGCTGGCTCTGCGACGCGAGCTGTTCGGTAACCGTTAGCTTCGGGCTGCTGCTTGGAAGGGAGCCAATCGCGCCGGGCGCTGGCGGCGGCTTGATCTGGCCGGAGAGAAAGACGATCAGAACCCGCGGCGAGTTGTCGCCCGCTCCCGCCGCCGCGGCCGGCGAGGTCGGCGCGAGCGCCAGCGCACAGGCCGCCGACGCGACTGCGGCTAGCGCTAGGCGGCAAGCCAGCGGTCGAGTTTTGATCTCCATCAGCTCTATTCTGACGTTTCGACGGTCGGTCCCAAAAGATTCGATGTCCGTACTCTTAGCCTAGGAGCCTTTCCTGCCAATGCGCCACTTCGTCAAATACACCTTTCTCCAAGTCGATCCAGCCTGGCGGCGGCTCGACCCGGTTCAGCGGCTAGCCGACAAGGAAGAGTTTCTCGCGGCCTGTGAGGACTTTGGCTCTGACCACCTGCTGCAAGCCTTCTCGCTCGTCGGCATCCGCGGCGACTGCGATCTGATGATCTCGGTCGAGTGCGAAAACCTTGACCGGATCCACGAATTCGGCGTCGTGCTTGGCCAGAGCGGGCTGATGAAGTGGTGCACTACGCCGTACTCCTACCTCGGCATGCGCAAAGGATCGGAGTACTCCGACGACGTCCGCTTCGTTGCGCGCCCGTTCAAAGGCAAGTACGTCTTCGTCTACCCGTTCGTCAAGCGCCGCGACTGGTACATGCTGCCAGCCGAGCAGCGCTGGGAAATAATGCAGGAGCACATCAAGATCGGTAAGGAGACGAAGGGCGTCGATAACCACACGGCCTATTCGTTTGGTCTCGACGATCAAGAATTCGTCGTCGCCTTCGACACAGACGACGCTGGCCTCTTCATGGATCTCGTCCACAAGCTGCGAGCCACTGAGGCTTCTGCCTACACCGAGCGCGACACGCCAAGCTTCACCTGTATGCGCACCTCAGTCGAGCGGGCACTGATCGCGCTCGATGGCGCACCGATTTCAGCCGACGCCCTTTCGGCTTGAGCACCGATCACGACGACGACGCAGTCCGCGCGCACTTAGCCGAGTCGGACCCAGTCCTTGCCGAGCTGCTGGAGCGCTATGACGTGTTGCTGGTCGAAGAGAACGACCGCGAGCGCGAGCATTACGCGGCGCTGGTTCGCACGATCGTTGGGCAGCAACTGTCAAACCACGTCGTAGCGATCCTCTGGGGTCGGCTACTCGAGCGCTTCGGCGGCCACCCGCCAACCCCGGCCGAGATCCTCGCCGATGACCCCGAGGAGCTGCGCGCCGCAGTCGGCCTCTCGAACGCGAAGGTCTCCTACCTGCGCTCGCTAGCCGAGCAGGTTGAGTCCGGCGCGCTCGACCTCGACCACATCAGCGAGCTGCCCGACGAGGAAGTAGTTGCCGAGCTGACCACCGTCCGTGGCATTGGCGAATGGTCGGCGCACATGTTCCTGATGTTCCAACTCGGCCGGCCGGACGTGCTGCCCTGGGGCGACCTGGCTATCTGCAAGGGAGTCGAGCAGGCCTATGGGCTAGACCAAACTCCAAAGCGCGCAGCACTAGAAGAGTTGGCCGAACGTTGGAGGCCGCACCGCTCGGCGGCCTGCCGCGTGATCTGGTGGACGATCGATCGTGCGGACGACTAAAGCGCGCTGACTGCTTCTTCTTCTTCGTCCTTTACTTGGAACGAAGAGCCGCAGCCGCAGGCAGCGACAACGTTGGGGTTGTTGACTTGGAAGCCAGCCCCTTGAAGCGATTCAACAAAGTCGATCTCGGATCCGTCGACGTAAGTGAGGTGCTGCGGATCAACGAGCAGCTTCAGGCCGTGATCCTCAAAGACGATGTCGCTGTCGCGCTGCTCGTCGAATGCGAGCTGGTACTGGAAGCCTGAGCAGCCGCCACCTTTAACGCCAACGCGGAGGCCAGCAACTTCAACGTCGGCGCCTTGCGCGTCGAGATACTCGCGCGCTTTGGTCGCGCCGATCTCGCTAAGGACGATCCCCTTGGCTTTGAATGTGACTTCAGTAGTTCCCACGCTTCAGGAAGTATAGCGGTGCTCTACCCTCTCTTTTGATGCCAACTGCCGAAGAAGTGAAAGCACGCATTGAAAACGGCATTCCCGGCGCCGAGGCCGAGGTGACGAGCGATGACAACGTGCACTTCGATGCCCGCGTTGTCGCGGCCGAGTTCGCCGGCCTCAGCTTGGTCGACCAACATCGCCTTGTTTACGGGATCTTTGGCGACGGTGAGCTCGGCGGCAGCATCCATGCCCTAGCCTTGACGACGGAGCCCCGATGACAGACCAGCCAGAAAACCCACTCCGCGACGCGCTTGCCGACGCGATCACTTCAAACGAAGTGATCCTCTTCATGAAGGGAACGCCGGAGCAGCCGATGTGCGGCTTCTCCGCACGGACCTGCGCGGCTCTGACTGCCACCGAGACTGAGTTTGCAGCGGTTGACGTTCTTGCCGATCCGCGGATCCGTCAAGAGCTCTCCTCGCTTTCAAACTGGCCAACAATCCCTCAGCTCTTCGTTCGCGGCGAGCTGGTTGGCGGCGCAGACATCGTTGGCCAGATGTACGAGAGCGGCGAGCTTGCAGCAGTACT
>JBAXGJ010000041.1:0-8341 GCA_037139475.1 Actinomycetes bacterium | reverse complement strand
TCATCTGCGATCCCAGCGCTACTCGAGATCAGAACCAGGCGATCGATCCGCTCAGGCGCAGCCAGCGCAAGCTGGAGCGCGATTCGGCCTCCAAGCGAGTAGCCCGCAAGCGTGAAGCGAGGCGGCGCGGCGGCGAGCAGATCGGCGACGCAGAGTTCAAACGAGATCGGGCGCACAGCGCCGTTCTGGCCGTGTCCTCTCAGGTCGACAGCGAACGGCCGGTAGCGTTTGCGGTCGAGATGCTCGCTGAAAGCGTCCCAACTTCCAGCCGTTCCGGCAAACCCGTGCAGTAGAAGAACCGTATCCATAGCTAGAACCATCATGACCGCCACCAACGACAGCCACCTGCTCCTGCGCGCTTTCTGCGATGAACTCGCGCGTTGCGGCGTCTCCGGTGCCGTCACATCCCCCGGCTCTCGTTCGACACCTCTGGTCGCGGCGCTAACCGCCGATGGTGGCTTCCCGGTCTACTCCCAGATCGATGAGCGCTCCGCCGGGTTCTTCGCGCTTGGACTAGCGAAAGCAACCGGACGCCCCGCCGTACTCGCTTGCACCTCCGGTACGGCGGCCGCCAACTACCTGCCCGCCGTGATCGAAGCCTACGAAGCCCGTGTGCCGCTGATCGTCTGCACCAGCGACCGGCCGCCCGAGCTGCGCGCGATTGGCGCCGGCCAGACGATCGACCAAGTCAAGCTTTATGGCGACAACGTGCTCGCCTTCACTGAGGTTGGAGTTGACGTTCTGACCGCCGAAACGGCACGCTGGATCCGCTCTCTCGCATGCCGGGCGACGTGGACAACGCTCGGCCGGCGACTAGGGCCTGTTCACCTCAACTTTCCCTTCCGCGAGCCACTGCTTCCGTCGGAACCGCTGCCAGAGCCGGCAGCCTTTGAGATCGGCCGTGATGACCGGCGGCCATGGACGGCACGGGCGCAGGCATTTGGCGACCCGGTTCTTGCCGCCGAGATGCTGGCGCCAATCGTCGCCTCGGCGCCGAAAGGCGTTGTTATCGCGGGTAGAGTCGAGGGCTCGCTAAACGGACCCCGGTTCGCGGCCGCAGTATCGGCTTTCTGCGCCGCTAGCGGCTGGCCGCTGCTGGCAGACCCGCTAAGTGGCGCACGCTCCGGCGACCAGTCGGTCGCTCACTACGACGCTCTACTGCGGGCCGAGCCATTGGCGCTGAGCGCACGCCCGACAGCCGTGCTCCGAATCGGCGACGTGCCCGCATCGAAGGCGCTCCGCGGTTGGCTTGCCGACCTTGACGCGGTGCAGGTCCTGATCGATCCAGAGATGGCTTGGCAGGATCCGGCGATGATGGCCGACCTCGTATTGGATGCACAACCTGCAGCGGTCCTGGAATTACTGGCCGAAAGCTGCACGGTCGGCGACCCAGCCTGGGCCAGCGGTTGGCAGCAGGCCGACGCTTTTGCCAACGAGGCGATCGACGAGATTCTCGGAGAGCAACTCTCTGAGCCTGCCGTGGCTCGCCAACTCGGTGCGCAGATGCCTGCTGACGCCAACCTCGTCGTTGCCTCGTCGATGCCGATCCGTGACGTCGAATCGTTCTTCACCAACCGCGACGAGCCCATTCGCGTGCTCAGCAACCGCGGCGCGAACGGCATCGACGGGACTATCGCGACGGCTTACGGAGTAGCCGCCGCCAGCGCTGGACCGACCGTTCTGATGATCGGCGACGTCGCCTTCGCGCATGATGTCGGCTCTCTCTTGACTGCCCGGCGTCTAGCCGTGCCGTTGACGATCGTCCTGATCGACAATCAAGGCGGCGGTATCTTCGATTTCCTCGAGGTATCCGAGCACGAGCGCTTCTATAAGCAGCACGTGCTCACGCCGACGGGGCTGAAGATCGACGCGGTGGCCGATGCTTTCGGTTTGCATCTGCTGGAAGCTTCGACGCTCGATGAGTTTGCCGCTGCGCTGGACTACAGCATGAACACCGACGGCACACAGTTGATTCATCTGGAGACCGACCGCGAAGAGAACGTCGCGCTGCACAAACAGCTCTGGAAAAGTGTTGCGGTTGCACTAGCCCGCTAGGTAGCGAGGACCGGCAACAGCGCAGCCAGCTTAACTTCCGTCTCAGCGAGCTCAGCCGCAGGGTCTGACCCGCTAACGACGCCGACACCGGCGTAGCAGCGGGCAAGATTGCCACCGATTAGTGCGCAGCGCAGCGCAACGCAGAACTCGCCGTCACCGTTGAGATCGGTCCAGCCGACCGGCCCGGCATACCAGCCCCGATCAAGCCCCTCGAGCGCAGGGATCAGCGGTGCGGCAACGTCGTGCGGCTCCCCTCCCACGGCCGGCGTTGGGTGAAGCGCGCCAGCCAGCTCAATCGCGCCGATCGGATCTCGCAGCTGAGCGCGGATCGGCGTCGCGAGGTGCTGGATGTTCGCCATCTGCGCGATCATTGGCTCATCTGCTGCCGTTACCCAAACGCTGAGTGGCTGGAGCGTTTGGACGATTCGGCGGACGACGATTTCCTGCTCTTCGCGGTCTTTTGCTGAGCGCAGAAGCTGCTCGCCAAGGTGGCTATCGACGGCCGGATCGGCGCTGCGGCGGGTCGAGCCGGCAAGCGCGAGCGTCGCCGCGCGCATCCCTTCGCGACGGACGAGCAGTTCGGGACTGGCGGCGATTAGAGTCTTTTCGCCTCGGCCGACGGCAAAGACATGGCAACCGCTGAAGGCTTCGCGTAGGACGCCGAAAATTGCTTCGGTGGAGAATGGCTGCGCCGAATGGATCTGCACTTCGCGCGCAAGCACGATCTTCTCGAGCTCGCCGCTCTCTATCAGCGCGACCGCCCGAGCAACTGCCTGTTCGTAATGCTCTGGCGGCATCGTGCCGACGACGCGGCTCTGCTGCGACGGGTCCGGGTCAAGCATCGCGAGCGGCCGGTTCTGGAGCTCAGCAGCTCTAGTTGAGAGCCGCTCAGCAATCTGAAGCGCGTCGTCATCGGCGCTCACGACGGCGTTGAGAGTCATCGAAACGTCGCGGCCACGCCTGCTGATCGAGAGCTCCGGAACGACCAGCGACGCCGGCGCGAAGCCACTCCACTGCGGTGCCTCCCCGCCATCGTCGGCGAAGGCGAATCCACCAACCGCAACGGGCCCGCCACCAACTATTCCGTCGGCGCCGTCGTAGTGGGCACTGCGCGCCAAGCCGTTCCAGATCGCCGCAGCTTGGGCGAAGCGGCCGGCTCCCGCAGCTTCAATCAGCTTCGCGCAACCAAGCGCCGCCAGCGAGGCTCGCTCACGGTCAGGCTGCTCAAAACAGAACCAGGCCTCGTCTGATCTCCTCGAGCTCGCCACAACAGCGCTTGGATCGGTCGCCGACGGCAGTACGACGCTGATCGCGGCGAGCACCTCAGCCCCTTGGACGCGGCGCGCTTCTTTGATCGCCGCCGTGATCTGCAACAGCAGCCGCGACTGATCCTCGCCGGATAGCGCAAAGGCCTGGTCGCCTTTGAAGCTCGTTGTGGTCACTGCATCTATATACGGATTAGGCTGCCGCTTGGACTGCTCAGCGCCCTAAGTCTCGTCGCGACCGCGAGCGATTGCGACCTCGCCGGTGCGCATCATTTCAACGAGACCAAAAGGCTTCAGCATCTCGTCGAAGGCCGTGATCTTGTCAGTTGTGCCGGTGACCTCGAAGATCACCGATTCCTTGCTGACATCGACGACCTTGCCACGAAATACATCGCAGATCTGCATCACTTCTGCGCGCTGAGGGCCGTCAACGCTGACTTTGAAGAGGGCCAATTCGCGCGCCAGACTGTCTCCCGGCTCGAGGTCGCGGATCTTGATCACGTTTACGAGTTTGTGTAGCTGCTTCGTGACTTGATCGATTGGGTGTAGCGCGCCGTCGACGGTCAACGTGATCCGCGAGATCGCGTCGTCGTCGGTCGGGCCGACAGCAAGCGTGTCGATGTTGAATCCGCGACGCGTGAAGAGTCCAGCGACGCGCGTCAGCACGCCCGGCTTGTTCTCAACCAGGATCGAAAGGACGTGCTTGCGGCCGCTGCGAACGCCGACGCTGGCGTGCAGGTCTTCGAGGCTGAGCGTCTCCGATGTACTGCCGTCAGCGCTCATTATCCAACCATGTCGCGGGCAGGCATTCCAGGCGAAATCATTGGGTAGACGTTCTCTTCTTCGGTGACCCGAACGTCAACGACGACCGGACCGGGAGTGGCGATCGCGGCGCGAATATCGTCAACCAAAGTGGACTTGTCGGTCAGGCGGATACCGGTCGCTCCGTAGGCCTCTGCGAGCTTCACGTAATCGGGGAAATCGCCCATGTCGACGTGCGAGTAGCGCTTCTCCCAGAACAGCTCTTGCCACTGGCGAACCATCCCGAGGCAGCCGTTATTCATGATCAGCACCTTGACGTCAATTCCCTCCTGCGAGCAGGCGGCAAGCTCCTGGATGTTCATCTGGATCGAGCCGTCACCGGCGATCAGCACGACGTCCTGATCCGGGCAGCCGACCTTAGCCCCCATTGCTGCGGGCAGACCAAATCCCATCGTCCCGAGGCCGCCGGAGTTGATCCAGCGACGCGGCTCGGGGAAGTGGTAGTACTGCGCCGTCCACATCTGATGCTGGCCGACGTCTGAGCAGATGATCGCGTTGCCGCCGGTCGCCTCGTAGACGGCTTCGACCATAAACTGCGGTCGAATTTCATTGTCATCGGTGTCGCTGTAGCCGAGCGGGAATTCCTTCTTCCATGCTTCGATCTTGGCGAGCCAGTCGTCTAGCCGGGCCGAATCCGCGCCAAGCGCGCGGTATTCAGAGGTTAGGTGAGGCAGGATCGACTTCACGTCGCCAACGATTGGAATGTGAGCCGGCACGTTCTTCGAGATTTCGGCCGGATCAACGTCGATGTGGATGAACTTTGCGTGCGGAGCGAACTCGTCGAGCTTGCCGGTGATTCGGTCATCGAAGCGCGCCCCAATCGCACAGATCAGGTCGGCTTGATCCATCGAATAGTTGGCGGTTCGGGTGCCGTGCATGCCAAGCATGCCAAGCCACTGCGTGCCTTCGGACGGGAACGAACCGAGCCCCATCAGCGTGCTCGTGACCGGGAAACGGTCGCTTGCGGCTAGCGCACGCAGCTCCTCGGAGGCGTCGCCGAGGACGACCCCGCCGCCGACGTAGAGCACCGGCCGCTTTGCCGCCGCGAGTGCTTTTGCTGCCTGGCGGATTTGCTTCGCGTTGCCTTCGATGTTGGGCTGGTAGCCAGGCAGAGAAACCTCAGTTATCGGCACGTAATCGATCTCTGCGCGAGAAACGTCAACCGGGATGTCGACCACGACGGGGCCCGGGCGGCCGCTGCGGGCGATGTAGAAAGCCTCGTGGATCGTGCGCGGGATATCTTCGGCGTCGGTGACCATGAAGGAGTGCTTGACGCCAGGCATCGTGATCCCGATCGTGTCGGCCTCTTGGAAACCGTCGGTGCCGAGCAGGTCGCTGCGGATCTGGCCGGTCATGAACACGACTGGGACTGAATCCATCATCGCGTCAACGATCGGCGTGACGAGGTTTGTTGCCCCTGGCCCTGAGGTTCCGAAAGCAACGCCGACTTTGCCGGTCGCCTTTGCGTAGCCCTCGGCGGCGTGGCCACCGCCGGCTTCATGGCGCACAAGGATGTGCTTGATGTCAGAGTCAACGAAGGCGTCGTAAGTGGGCAGGTTGGCTCCGCCGGGAAGGCCGAATACGACCTCGACGCCCTCTGCCTTAAGGCATTCCATGATTGCGTCTACTGCTCGCATTGGCGGTCGTTCCTTTCCCGAATAGAGGTTTGCCGACCGGTACGGCCGAATCGGAGATTCTAACAGCGAACTCGGGCTGCTCCAGCGTTGCAGCGCCACACCCGGTGCGGCTCTAAGCGCTAGCGCCCGTGGACCTTCTCGGCGAACTTCGACGGCAACAGCTCGTCGTCAGGCGGAAGGTAAAGCTCGGCTCCGCAACGAGTGCAGAGCGCGTCATGGGCAGGGACAACCTTGCCGCAGCCTGGGCATTCGCGCCGCGGCTCGGTTGCCTCGTTGCGCATGAAGATCGCCGCCAGTAGTCCAAATACGGGGATCAGGAAGCTAATTACGAACCAGATGAAGAACGAACCGCCCTTGATCCTGCCGACGATTCCTCCGGCGAGGCCGAAGCAGAACGCAATGATTAGGTAGCCGCCGCCTGCCATCACTGCAGTCTACGAGCCACGGCCAGTTAGGAGAGGCCAAGCTGCTGACGAACCAAGGCGGTCACCTCTTTGCCGTCGGCACGCCCGCGTGTCTGCTTCATAACCTCACCAACAATTACGCCGATCGGCTTCATATCGCCACCGCGCAGGCGCTCTGTCAGCTCAGGGTTGGCTTCAAGAGCGGCCGCGACGATCGGCGCCAACTCATCGGCACCACCGACAGCCTCCAACCCTTCTGCGGCAACGATCGCTGCTGGATCGCCTCCGTCAGCAACGAGAGTGTCTAGAACCTGCTTCGCGCCACCTTGGTTGATCGTCGAAGATGCGACCAGGGCAGCCAGTTGAGCGAGCGCGGCGGCTGTGACCTTCGAATCTTCGGCCTCCTGATCGCCAAGCCGACCCTGCAGTTCGGTCACCCAGTTGGCAGCGACCTGTGGCTCTAGCGCCGGGTCGGCGTCGCAGACCGCGTCGAAGTAGTCGGCTAGCTCGGCGCGCCAGGCGAATAGCCTCGAGCTTTCCGCGGTGAGCGAAAGCTGCTCGATGTAGCGCTGCTCACGCGCCGCGGGCAGCTCTGGCAGCTCCGCCGCCGCTCGTCCGAGCATCGCCTCGGTGATCACAACAGGCGGCAGGTCAGGCTCCGGGAAGTAGCGGTAGTCGTGCGCCTCTTCCTTCGAACGCAGCGACGTGATCGACTCGCTCTTCGGATCGAAGTGAAGCGTCTCTTGGGTCACGCTTTCGCCAGCATCAATAAGCGCCCGCTGCCGCTCCACCTCAGCGCGAATGCCACGCTCAATGAAGCGGAACGAGTTCATGTTCTTCAGCTCCGTCTTTGTTCCGAGCTGATCGGTGCCGACCGGGCGCAGCGAAATATTCGCGTCGCAGCGCAGCGAGCCCTCCTCCATGTTTACGTCGCTTACGCCGAGCGTCCTCAGCGTCGTGCGCAGCAGCCTCAACCATTCGCCTACCTGCTCAGCAGAGCGCAGCTCAGGCTCGGTGACGATCTCCGCGAGTGGCGTGCCGCCACGGTTGAAGTCGACGATCGAGCTGTCGGCGCCCTCGATCCTGCCGCTCGCGCCCGCGTGGTTCAACTTCGCCGCGTCCTCCTCGAGGTGGACGCGGTGAATGTTGACCTCACCGAGCTTGCCTCCGGAACAGAGCGGAAGGTCGAATTGGCTGATCTGGTAACCCTTCGGCAGATCGGGGTAGAAGTAGTTCTTGCGATGGAAGGTTGAGATAGGCGCGAGCGTCGATTCGAGCGCCATCCCGATCATCAGGCCGTAGTGAATGGCTTCGGCGTTGGCCACCGGCAGTGCCCCGGGAAGGCCGAGGCAGACCGGGCAGGTGCGGGTGTTTGGCGGCTCGCCGAATCCGAGCGCGCAGGAGCAGAACATCTTCGTCGCCGTCCGTAGCTGGACGTGGATCTCTAGGCCAATGATCGGCTCTAGCTCGACCGCGGCCATCAGCCTGTTCCGCCTCTTACTGAGCTTCCGTCAAAACCGATCGCCCGCTCGAGCGCGTGCGCAGCGCTGAGGATGCGGTTCTCGCTGAAGGCCGGACCGCAGATCTGTAGCCCTACCGGCAGCCCTTCGCTTAGGCCCGAGGGAATTGAGATCGCCGGCGTTCCGGCCAGAGACATTGGAATTGTGAAGAGGTCACTGAGGTACATCGAGAGTGGGTCTGCGACGCGGTCGCCGAGGCCGAAGGCCACCGTTGGACTGGTTGGCGTGACGATTAAGTCGGCGCTCTTGAATACGTCGTCGAGCTCACGCGCGACGACGGTCCTGACGCGCTGGGCGCGGCCGTAATAGGCGTCGTAGTAGCCGGACGAAAGCGCGTAGGTGCCGATCAGGATCCGCCGCTTGACCTCGGCGCCGAAGCCGTCGTGGCGCGTCTCTGTGTACATCTGATCGAGCTTGCTCTCTTCGACCCGCAGCCCGTAGCGGACGCCGTCGAAGCGGCTGAGGTTCGATGAGGCTTCGGCCGGGGCGATCAGGTAGTAGGCGCTAAGCGCGTAGCGGGCGCTAGGGATCTCGCAGCTGGTGATCGTGGCGCCAAGATCGCGTGCGATCTGCAGCGAAGCCTCGAACGACTCCAGCACTCCCGCTTCGATCCCCTCCGCTCCGACCATCTCCGTTGG
>JBAXGJ010000040.1:0-8355 GCA_037139475.1 Actinomycetes bacterium | reverse complement strand
AGTTCGAAGCCTTCGGGGAGGATCTGCATCAGGCGCGGGAACATGTACTCGCGGGCGCCCATGTTGCGCGGCTCTTCCTGAACCCAGACGATCTCTTCAAGGTTCGGATAGCGCGCGAAAAGTTCGCGCAGGTCTCCCTCGGGGAATGGATAGAGCTGCTCAACGCGGCCGATCGCAACGCGCTCGTTGCCTTCGCGCCGTTCGTGCCCGACGAGGTCGTAATAGATCTTGCCGGTGCAGAGCAGCAGCCTTGTGATCTTCTCCTCGGGCAGGCGTGGCTCTGCGAGAACGGGGTAGAAGCGCTTCTCGGTCAGGTGACTTAGGCGGCTTGTTGCCTGCGGCAGGCGCAGCAGCGACTTCGGCGTCATGATCACCAGCGGCCTGCGCTTGGCGATCGTCGCTTGGCGGCGCAGCAGATGGAAGTACTGGGCCGGCGTCGTTACGTTGGCGACGCGCATGTTGCCTTCGGCGCAGAGCTGCAGGAAGCGCTCCAGCCGCGCCGAGGAATGCTCCGGCCCCGCGCCTTCGTAGCCGTGAGGGAGCAGAAGCGTAAGGCGCGAACTCTCACCCCACTTGGCTAGGCCGCTGGCAATGAACTGGTCGATGATTACCTGGGCGCCGTTGGCAAAGTCGCCGTACTGGGCTTCCCAAAGCACCAGCGTGTCGGGCGACTCTTGCGCGTAGCCGTACTCAAAGCCAAGGCAGGCCGCCTCAGAGAGTGGGCTGTTATGGATCTCGATTGGAGCCTGCGCGTCGGGCAGGTGCTGAATTGGCGAGTAGGTCTGACCGGTCGTCTCGTCATGGAAGACGAGGTGCCTTTGGCTGAACGTGCCGCGCTCGCTGTCTTGACCGGTCAGGCGGATCGGCACCCCTTCGGTCAGCAGCGATGCGAGCGCTAGCGATTCGGCCTGTGCCCAGTCGATGCCGCCGTCATCGCCGACTGCGACGCGCCGGCGTTCGAGCTGGCGCTCGAGCTTGCCGTGCGTATCAAAGCCTTCCGGCACAGTCAGCAGCTGCTCGTTGATCTGGCGCAGTGATTCGTCAGAGACCTTGGTGTCGATCTTCGGGCTCTTCGTGCGGTCAAGTAGATACTCGCCAGTGACCTGCTCCAGCCCCTCGAGCGCTGCGGCCTCCTCGATTCGGACTTTAAGCTCTTGGTGCTCAGCGCTGAGCGTGTCCCAAACCTCTTGCTGCCAGCTTTCAACGTCGTCGCGCGTGACGACTCCGGCGGTGATCAGTTTCTCCGCGTAGAGCGAGCACACTCGGTCATGGCGCTTAATCGTGGCGTACATCTCCGGCTGCGTGTAGGCAGGCTCGTCTGCTTCGTTGTGGCCGAAGCGGCGATAGCCGATCAGGTCGATCAGAACGTCGTGGCCAAACTCGGCGCGGAACGCCATCGCTAGATCGACCGCCGAGATGCAGGCCTCAACGTCGTCGGCATTGACGTGGATGATCGGAACGTCGAAGCCTTTCGCGAGGTCTGATGCCCAGTGGGTCGAGCGCGCATCTTCGATGTCGGTCGTGAAGCCGACCTGATTGTTTTGGATTAGGTGCAGCGTGCCGCCGACCTTGTAGCCGTCGAGGCCCTGCAGGTTGAGCGTCTCAGCGACGACGCCTTGGCCGGGCATCGCCGCGTCGCCGTGGAGAATCACGGCCATCGCCAAAGCCGGGTTGCGCTCAGCGACCGGGCCGCTGCGGTTTGTCTGTGCTGCGCGAGTAGCGCCGGTCACAACTGGATCAACCGCTTCCAAGTGGCTCGGGTTCGATTCCAGCTTGACCAGAACACTTGCCCCTTCGCGCAGCGTGAAGTCGCGGCGGTAACCGTGGTGGTATTTAACGTCGCCTGTGCCACCTTGTGGGATCTCGGTAACGGCCTTGACCACTTGAACCGTCAAGGTTCCCTCGAACTCGCCAAAGATTGTCTCGTAAGGGCGGCCGAGGTTGTGCGCGAGCACGTTGAGGCGGCCGCGGTGCGCCATGCCGATAACGACCTCGCGTGCGCCAGCCTCAGCGGCAAGCTCCACAGCTTCGTCGATCATCGGCACAGTCATGTCGAGGCCCTCGATTGAGAACTGCTGCTGGCCGAGGTAGGCCTTGTGCATGAAGCGTTCGAGCGCGTCGACCGCGAGTAGGCGTTTTAGCAGCGCGCGCTGCTGCTCCGGCTGCAGCGGCTTGCGGTAGAGACTGCCCTCAATCCGTTCGCGCAGCCAGGTGCGCTGGCGGTGGCTTGAGATGTGCTCGCTCTCGTAGGCCATCGTGCCGGTGTAAACCTCGCGCAGGTAGGGGAGTGACTCGGCGAGGTTTTCGCCTGGAACGTAGATCCGCAGCAGCTTCGATGGGATTCGCCGCATAAGTGCGTCGGTCAGCCCGAGCGGTTCAGGGTTCAGCGCTGGGTCGCCGACCGGCTGCGTGCCGAGCGGGTCGAGCGACGCGGCGAGGTGGCCGTGCGTGCGGAAAGCCTTCACCAGCGCCGTTGCTGCCTGAACTGCTTGCATCAGTTCGAGGTCGTCTCCACCGCTTGCAGGCGCCGCGCTGAGGCTGGCCTTTGGCGCAGGCGCCGGTGGCGGCAGCGGAACACCAAGCGAAGCGAAGAGCTGGTCATAGAACTCATGCTCGCCGCTTAACTGGGCCTCTACGGCCTGGAGGAAGCGCCCCGATTCGGCGCCTTGGATTACGCGGTGGTCGTAGGTTGAGGTGATCGTCATCACTTTTTCGGCGCCGATCGCTGCGCCGGCGTTCTCGAGCCCGACCGGGTAGCCGATCGAGCCGGTCGCGACGATCGTTCCCTGGCCGGGCATCAAGCGGGGAACGGAGGCGCCGGTGCCGATCCCGCCCGGGTTGGTGAGAGTCATGTTGGCGCCGACAAGGTCATCGGCGGAGAGCGTGTTCGTCCGCGCCTTGTCGATCAGCTCGTCGAAGGCGGCCTTGAAGCTGACGAAGTCCATCGCTCCGGCGTTCGTAATCACCGGCACCATCAGCGTCCGTGAGCCGTCCTTCTTCTCAACGTCTACTGCGATTCCAAGGTTGACGGCGCCGTCGTCGGCGCGCATCGGCTTGCCGTCCTGCTCGAGGAAGTGGTGCGCCATCACCGGCATCTGGTCGGCAGCCGTGCGTGCGATCGCCCAAGCGATCAGGTGCGTAAATGAGACCTTCTGGCCTACCGCCTTTAGCTCCTTGCGGCGCGCGTCCATCTGCGTCACGGGAATTGTCCGGATTGAAGTAGCGGTTGGGATCGAGAGGCTCTCGTCCATGTAGCGCGCGAGCGTCGCCGCGCCGCCGCGCAGTTCGGTCACGCCAGCGCTTGGAGCAGCTGGAGCGGCGCCGTTGCCGCCGGAGCTTGCGGCCAGTACGTCGGCCTTCGTCACGCGGCCGCCAGCGCCGCTACCGCTGACCGAGCCAAGCGCGACGCCTTCGGCTGCTGCGACACGGGCCGCGACCGGTGATGCGCGAACGCCTTCGGGGACCTCCGTCACGCCTCCGTTGCCGTTGCTGGCTGGTGGCAGCTCTTCGCTCGCTGGCTTCGTAGCCGCTCCGGCGCCAAGCTCCATCCGTGCGATCAGCTGGCCGACGGCGATCGTGTCACCGGACTCAGCCAGCAGCTCGGTGATCTTGCCACTGGCCGGTGCGGGCAGCTCAATGTCGACCTTGTCGGTCGAGAACTCAACGATTGTCTGGCCCTCGTCGACGCTGTCGCCGGGCTTCACAAGCCACTCCAGAAGCGTCCCTTCGCTGACCGATTCACCGGCTGACGGAGCGACGATGTCGATGAGCTTGGCAGCCTCGTCGCCACCGCCGGAGGCAGGCGGCGCGCCGTTCGATGCGGCCGCTTCGCCGCCTTGGATCTCAGCGAGAAGGGCGCCGATCTCGACCGTTTCACCGGCCTCAGCATGAATCTTCAGCAGCACCCCACTGGCTGGGGAGGGGATCTCAGCATCAACCTTGTCGGTTGAGATCTCGACCAGTGTCTCGCCAACTTCGACCTGATCACCTTCTGCCTTCAGCCACTCAAGAACGGTACCTTCGTTCACCGACTCGCCCATCGCCGGGAGCGTCACCTGAACTGTTGTGGAAACCGCCATCTATTGATCTTCGGTGATGCTAGCGGGCGCTGGGGCTGACCCCTTGCGGCGCAACGCCAGCTTCACTGTGGTCGCCTGCGCCGGTGGCCGCCGAATCCTCGCGCCGCCGTCCCTCGCGGATGAATTCGTAGCTGCCGAAGAAGGGTGCGATCCCGCCAAGCACGGCGACGGCGGTGGCCGTGCGCAGCGGTACCACGCGCGCGCGCAAGGCGAGCAGAATCAGCAGAACCATCAGGATCCAACCGATCCCGTGGACAAAGCCGAAGATCGAGGTCGCGAGCGCGAGGCCCGGTACGAGCCAGACGATTAGCAAGCAGACGTAAACCCCGGAGTGCGCGAACGAGAGCTTCTTCAGCGTGCCATAGGAGAGGCTCGGGCCGCGCGGCTTCGTCGGCGCGGCTCCCTCGCTCACCGCGGCACCTGGCCCAGCAGCGTTGCCATCCGCCGCAGCGGTTCATCGGCCTCGTCGGGCCAATCCTCTACATCTGCCGGCCACCAAGCGTGCTCGTCATGTTCGTCGTCGGGGGTAACGGCCACGCCTTCGGCCAGCCAAGCCTGACCGATGAACATCACCATCGCGTTTGGAAGCATGACCAACGCTTCGCAGCGAAGCTCGGCGGCGCTCACAGACCATTCCTCTTGAAGCTCGCGGGCCAACGTTTCAGCTGGGCTCTCGCCAAAGTCGACTGCGCCGCCAGCACCTAGCGCCCAGCGGCCAGGCCAGGATGCCAGCCACTCCGCGCGTCTGCCCGCCAGCCAGCGGCCTTCGGCATCTCGAACGGCGCAGAGCGCGGCGACCGAGTTGGCTGCGTCGCTGGCGTTCAGACGTAGAGACCAGCGTGAAGGCTGGAGGTTGATCGTCAGTTGGCCGTCGTCGGTGAGCTCGTGGCTGATGAAGCGCGCACCGAGGCCATCGTGGCTTGGCGAGCCGCGCTCGGCCAGCGCCGCGACGGCGCTGTCGGCGTCAGCGGTCAGCTCAGGAGAGGGCTCAAATACCTCTTCTGCCCAGCGCGCAGTGACCTGGTCCGGTGACCAGGGCCCGCGGGCGAGTATTCCGGGAGCCATTGACACTCTGCTCAGAGTACGGTCTCAGGCGTGAGCAAGCGCACGCGCAGCCGTTGGGGGTGGGGTTTTGAGGACGCCGCGATCGGCGCGGCTGAGGCGACCGCGGCAGCTCCGGGGATTGAGCCGCTCTTTGGTTTCGAGCCGCAAGAGCCGGAAGCTGCTTCGCGATTTGAGAGCGTCGTGCTGCCTGAGCCGGCGATCGAGCCGCCAGCGGGCCCGCTGGCAGAGCTCTGTTCGCAGAGCAAAGAGGACCGAGCAGGGCACGCTTACGGATCGTCGTATCTCGACACGATTCGCGCCTTTCGCGGCATTTACGAGCACCTTCCCGACCTCGTTGCGAGGCCGACCAACGAGCAGCAGATTGAGCAGCTGCTCGAGTGGGCAAGCTCATCGAACATCGCCGTGATCCCATACGGCGGCGGCACTAGCGTCGTTGGGGGCGTCGAACCTAATGTCCCGGCGAGCTTCGACGGAAGCTGCTCGCTCGACCTCGGCCTGCTCGATCAAGTTCTGGAAGTTGACCCGGTTTCGCGCTCAGCGCTGATCGGCGCCGGCGCCAGCGGCCCGCGGCTCGAAGAGCAGCTTGGCGAGCACGGCTTGACGATGCGCTTCTATCCGCAGTCGTTTGAGTGCTCGACGCTCGGTGGCTGGGTTGCGACCCGCGCCGGCGGTCACTTCGCAACCCGCCTTACACACATCGACGACCTCGTCGAGTCGGTCCGCGCCGTCACGCCGAGCGGGCTCTGGCAGTCGCGGCGGCTGCCGGGCTCCGGCGCCGGCCCTAGCCCCGACCGGATGCTGCTCGGCTCGGAAGGAACGCTGGGCGTGATTACCGAAGCCTGGGTTCGCGTTCAGCCACGGCCCGAGCATCGCGCTTCGCGCGCCGTTCGCTTCGAGGATTTCCTGACTGGCGCTGAGGCCGCGCGCGAGATTGTCCAGAGTGGGCTTGACCCGGCCAACTGCCGCTTGCTTGACGAGCTCGAAGCGCAGCAGACCGGCGCCGGCGACGGCACGCACTCAGTTCTGGTGATCGGGTTTGAATCGACCGACGCTTCGGTTGATCATGACCTCGCGCGGGCGCTAGAGATTGCCGCGAGCCACGGCGGCGAGTGGGACGCGCCGTCCGATTCGCGCCCAGCCGCTGAGGGCAACTGGCGTGAGGCGTTCATCAAGATGCCCTACCTGCGAGACATGCTCGTCCAGCTCGGGATTCTCGCCGACACATTTGAGACGGCGATCACTTGGGATCGCTTCCCGTCGTTCCACGAAGCCGTCGTCGGCGCCACGCGTGAAGCGCTCGGCGAACCGTGCCGCGTCAGCTGCCGCTTTACGCACCTCTACCCCGACGGTCCTGCCCCCTATTACACGGTTCTGGCACCGGCCCGCCGCGGCGATGAGGTCGCGCAGTGGCACGAGATGAAGCAGGCCGCAGGCGACGCGATCATCGCCGCGGGAGGAACGATCACCCACCACCACGCTGTCGGGCGTGACCATCGCCCTTGGTATGACGAGCAGCGGCCTGAACTCTTCGTCCGCGCGCTCGGCGCCGCTAAGCGCGAAATTGACCCGGCTGGGATCCTCAATCCCGGCGTGCTGCTTGACTAGCGCGCGACAAGTTTGATTCAGATGAGCGACCCAACACTTAAGTCCAGCACACGGCCCGTGATCACCTTCGTGATCGTTTCGATCGGGCTCTTCATGGTGACGCTCGACAACCTCGTCGTCTCGACCGCGCTGCCGGTGATCCGCGTTGATTTGAACGCGCCGCTCGAATCGCTGGAGTGGATGGTCAACGCCTACACGCTCAGCTACGCCGTCTTTCTGCTGACCGGCGCCGCGCTGGGCGATCGCTTCGGTCGGCGCAAGATGTTTGCGATCGGCGTGATCGTTTTCTCGCTTGCCTCTGCCGCCGCGGCGCTGGCTCCCAACGCCGACGTGCTCGTGATCGCCCGTGCGATTCAAGGCCTTGGCGCAGCGCTCGTAACACCGCTCTCGCTAACGCTGCTCTCGGAGGCTGTGCCGGAAGGAAAGCGCGGCCTTGCGATCGGCGCTTGGTCGGGCGTCTCCGGGCTGGGCGTCGCGATGGGTCCGGTGATCGGCGGCGCGATCACGGAAGGCATTTCGTGGCAGTGGATCTTCTGGGTCAACGTGCCGATCGGGCTTGTGATCGCTCCGCTCGCGGCCTGGAAGTTGATCGAGAGCTATGGCCCAGACCGCGGCCTTGACCCGCGCGGGCTGGTGCTCGCGGTAGTCGGCCTCTTCCCGCTGACCTTCGGCATCATCCGCTCCAGCGCGCTCGGCTGGGGAAATGCAACGGTGCTGCTTTCGATCCTCTTTGGCTTAGTAATGATGGCCTTCTTCCTGCTTCACGAGAGCCGCACGAAGGAGCCGATGCTGCCGCTGCGGTTTTTCCGTAGCCGCGCCTTCTCCGCCACCAACGCCGTCTCGTTCGTGATGTTCTTCGGCATCTTCGGCTCGCTCTTCTTCCTCTCGCAGTACTTCATCACGGTGCAGGGGATGACGCCGCTGGAGGCCGGAATTAGAATTCTGCCCTGGACGGCGATGCCGATCTTCGTCGCGCCGATCGCCGGGCTCTTCTCCGATCGCTTTGGCGCGCGACCTTTCATGGTCGTAGGACTAACGCTTCAAGCGTTTGCGATCGCCTGGATCGCGACGGTTGCGCAGGTTGATACTCCCTACGTCGAATTCATCCCTGCCTTCATCGCCGGCGGCGCCGGGATGGCGCTGGTCTTCGCGCCTTCCGCCAATGCTGTCCTCTCGTCAGTGCGCCCGATCGAGGCTGGCAAGGCGTCCGGCGCGACGAACGCGATCCGCGAGCTCGGCGGCGTTGCTGGCGTAGCCGTGCTGGCCTCGGTTTTCGCTGCCGCCGGTGGTTACGCATCGCCACAGGACTTCGTCGATGGCGTGCGCGGCGCGCTGCCGGTCGGCGCAGCGGTTCTTCTCGTCGGCGCTTTGATTGGGCTGCTGATTCCGCGGCAGGGCGCGCCGGGCACTACCGGCGCGCGGGCAACCGACGCAGAGCCCGAGGCTGCCTCGGTACCCTCACTTCCGTGAGCAAATTTGAAGGCAAAAACCTCGCTGCGATCCGTGAGGCGATCGATCAGCACAACGCCAGTTGCCCGGTCCCTGGTAACGCGATCCTGCTCAATCCCGTCGATCACCAGCTAATCGGCTGGGACGAGCTGTGGGG
>JBAXGJ010000039.1:0-8525 GCA_037139475.1 Actinomycetes bacterium | reverse complement strand
TGAGGCATTATCGCGCTTCGCCGGTTGAAGAGCCGACAGTCAACAACGGGAGAGGGATACGAGATATGGCCGAAGTAAACGGAGTGAAGATGGGTGGAGGAGTCAGCGACGTGCTGGAAACTCCGAAGACATCCGCAACGCCAAAGACGCTCGAGGAGGCGCGCAACGCTCCCGGCCGCCGCGAGAAGATCGAAGAGCTGACGAAGCGGATCGAAGCCGAGGGCATTGACTTCGTTTACTTCCAGCAGGTCTCTGTTACAGGCCGCGTACTGGGCAAGGGCGTCGTCGCATCATTCTTCCCGCAGGTCGCCGAGAAGGGCTACCAGCTCGTCTACGGCGCGACTGCCAACCTCTTCACCGACCGCCACGGCGAGTACATCGGCTTTACGCCCGACGATTCTGAGCTGGCGGCGATCGCAGACCTTGACACCTTCCAAGTGCTTCCCTGGGAGCCGCGCGTGGCGCGAGTCTTCTGTGACTGTTACGACACAGAGACCGGCGAACGCTTCGACGCCGATGCGCGCCAGAACCTCAAGCAGGTTGTGCAGCGCTTTGAAGACGAGCTCGGCCTCCACTTCCTGATCGGCATCGAGCCGGAGATGATGTGGCTGCGCAAGCCGCTTCCAGGCGAGGCGCCTGTAGGCGTGACGGAGCCTTACTGCTACCACATCCACCAGTTCGAGGAACTGCGTCCGGTGCTGCTCGACGTTGTCGAATACGGCCAGAAGATGGGCCTCGACATGAGCTACGGCGACCACGAGGACGCCCCCGGCCAGCTGGAGCTGAACTTCCGCTTCGACCGCCCGGTCAAGACAGCCGACAACATCACGACCTACCGCCAGATCTGTGCCGCGGTTGGCCGCAAGCACGACCTGCTGCCGACCTTCATGCCGAAGCCGTTCACCGGCGTCGCGGCAAACGGCCACCACCACCACTTCACACTCGTCGACGACGACGGCAACAACGTCTTCGCCGATCCGAACGGCCCGGCATCGCTCTCAGAGACCGGCCTCCAGTTCCTCGGCGGGCTGCTCGAGCACTTCCACGCGCTGATGTGCGTCGGTAACCCGACAGTTAACTCCTACGTGCGTATGTGGGACACCGGCTTCTGGGCCCCGATCTACCGCAACTGGGGCTGGCAGAACCGAACATGCACGGTGCGCGTAGCGAGCGGCGGCCGCTTTGAGTACCGCGGCGTCGACTCATCCTGCAACCCGTACCTGACCGTTGCTGCACTGCTCAACGCAGGCCTCGACGGGCTGCACAAGAAGATCGACCCGGGCCCGCCGCAGGTTGGCAACACTTACGAGCTGCTGAAGGCTGGCGCGGAGATTGAAAGGGTGCCGGACAACCTCGGGCAGGCGCTCGACGAGCTGGCAAAGGACGACGTCGTGAAGTCGGCGATGCCAGGCAAGCTCTACGAGATCTTCAACCACTACAAGCGCGATGAGTGGGAGCGTCACCTCGCATCGGTAACCGATTGGGAGCGGGACGAGTACCTCGAGTACCTCCCGTAACCGCTCACCCAGCTACCCAACCTCGATCAGGAGAACTACTTATGTGCGGAATTGCAGGAATCATTTACCGCGACGGCCCTCACGCCGTTGGCGAGGACATGAAGAAGATGCTCCAGTCAATGAAGCATCGCGGGCCCGACTCGACCGGCTATGCGCTCTACGGCACGCCGAGCGAGGCGTTCCGGATGCGGATCACGCTCGCCGACACGAACACGAAGCGCGACTTCGACTTCGCCGAGCGGCTTGTACGTCGCCGCGGCGAGGTTGAGAGCAAGCTGCGCGCCGTCGGCGCCAGCGTCACCGAGATCGACGAGACGACCGACTACACGTCGACCTTCACGTTCGATTACAGCGGCGACCTAAAGACGCTCGCCGACCAAGTTGAATCGGTCCGCGACACCCAAGTTCTATCTCTCGGCCATGCGCTTGAGATCGTCAAGGACATTGGCGACGCTGAAACGGTCGCGGCGCAGTACAACCTCGACAAGATGCAGGGCACGCACGGCATCGGCCACGTGCGGATGGCAACTGAGTCCGACGTTGACATCGCCGGAGCCCACCCCTACTGGGCCTATCCGTTCTCGGATGTGGCGGTTGTCCATAACGGCCAGCTAACTAACTACTTCTACTGGCGCCGGCGGCTTGAGCGCAGCGGCCACCGTTTCCAGTCGGCCTGCGACTCGGAGATCATTGCCGTCTACCTAGCCGAGAAGTTGGCCGAAGGAACCTCGCTCGAAGATGCGATGAACCAGAGTATGGAAGAGCTTGACGGGGTATTCACATACCTCTGCGTAACGGCAGATTCGCTCGGCATGGCGAAGGACGAGCTGGCCGCCAAGCCACTCGTTCTTTATGAGAGCGACAACATCATCGCCGTCGCATCTGAAGAGATTGCGATCCGCGAAGTAGTAGAAGGCGAAATCGAAACGTATGACCCATTCGAAGGAGAGGTGATGGTATGGACGCGGTAGTTGGCGAAAGCCAGATCACTTATGACGCCCGCGGGCTCGTCGAAGTTGACGACACCGTGCTGGGCGTCGCAGTTGTCAAGGACGGAAAGGCGACGATTGACGCCTCCGAGCTGACGACACGCAAGATCAACCTCGAGATCCGCTCGCTCGTTTACGAGCAAGGGATCGAAGACGTGACGATCCTCAACCCCGGCGGTAAGCATTCGCTCGGAGTTGGCATCCTGACGCGCTGCAAGATGACCTTCGAAGGCAGCCTCGGCTACTTCGCGCTCGGCGTTATCGACGGGCCGGAAGTAACCGTCAACGGCCGCGTCGGTTGGTCGGCCTGCGAGAACATGATGGCGGGCGTAGTCGTGATCAACGGCAACGCCGGCTCGCTCACAGGCGCGGCAATCCGCGGCGGCGACTTGGTGATCAAGGGCCGCGTCGGCGCTCGTACCGGCATCGACCAGAAGGGCGGCACGATCATCATCACCGGTGACGCAGGCTCAAACACCGGCTTCATGATGCAGCGTGGCCGCCAGCTCCTGCTCGGCGACGTTGGGCCGCACCTTGGCGACTCGATGTACGACGGAATCATCTACGTCGCAGGCAAGGTCAAGTCGCTCGGTGCCGATTGCGTGCCCGGTGAGATGACCGATCAAGACCTTGAGTTCGTAAACCGCAAGATGGGCCTTTACGACCTCGGCACGCCACCTGAGCTGCAGAAGTTTGTCTGCGGCAAGAAGCTCTACAACTACGACAACCTCGAGCCCCACGAGCGCAAGCTCGTCCTCTAACCGGAGACACTTATGGCTGACGAAACCGCACCCTCAAAGAACACACGGCTCGGTAAGAGCCTGATCTTCACCCCTGAGGTGATTGATGACATCCACATGAAGGCCGAGCTCGGCCGTTACCGCATGCGCGGCTTCTCGATGTTTAAGAAGATCCCGCATTGGGACGAGCTGATGTTCATGCCCGGCACGCTGACCCGCTTCGTGATCGAGGGTTACCGCGAGAAGTGCACGACCAAGACGGTTCTTGGCGCCCGCTTCGCGAAGAACCCAATTGAGCTCGACATTCCTGTCTACATCACCGGAATGAGCTTCGGCGCGCTTTCGCTTGAAGCGAAGATGGCTCTGGCTAAGGGCGCTTCGATGGCCGGCACCGCGACCTGCTCGGGCGAAGGCGGAATGATCCCGCCGGAGCGCGACCTCTCAACCAAGTGGTACTACCAGGTGATCCAAAGCCGCTATGGCTTCAACCCGCATCACATGATGCTGGCTGACGCGATCGAGTTCTTCATCGGTCAGGGCGCGAAGGTTGGCCTCGGCGGCCACCTGATGGGCCAGAAGGTGACCGAGCAGGTAGCTGAGATGCGTTCGCTGCCAGCCGGCATCGACCAGCGCTCACCTGCCCGCCACCCAGACTGGCTCGGCCCAGACGACCTCTCGCTGAAGATCCAAGAGGTGCGCGAGGCAACCAACTACGAAGTGCCGATCCAGCTAAAGATCGGGGCATCGCGCGTCTACGACGACGTCCGCATGGCTGCCAAGTGCGGCCCGGACATCATCTACCTCGACGGCGCCGAAGGCGGCACCGCTGCTGGGCCGCACCTCGCGACCGAAGAGACAGGTATTCCGCTGATGGCGGCAATCCCGGAAGCGCGCCGCGCACTTGAGGATGTTGGCCTAGCCGACGAGATCGATCTCGTCGTCGCCGGCGGCATTCGCAATGGTGGCGACGTGGCCAAGTGCCTCTCGCTCGGTGCAAAGGCCGTCGCGATGGGTTACGGCCCGCTGATCGCGATGAACTGCAACAAGGAGATCGAGGGCGTAACTGACTACATGGGCGCCCACGGCGTTGAGGCAGGAGAGTGTTACCACTGCCACACCGGTCGTTGCCCAGTCGGCATCGCAACTCAGGACCCTGAGCTGCGCAAGCGCCTCGTCGTTGATGAGGCCGCTGAGCGGGTTTACAACTACCTCCACACGCTGACGCTAGAAGTCCAGCTGCTGGCACGCGCCTGCGGCAAGACCGACATCCACAGCCTTGAGCCAGAAGACCTCTGCGCTCTGACTGTTGAGGCGGCAGCGATGGCGAAGGTGCCGCTCGCTGGCACCGAGTACATCCCCGGCGTGACTGAGGACCGCACGCTTCAGGAGATGAAGCAGATGCTGGAAAGCCACCTCGAAGGCCAGGCGCAGCAGTTTGTTGGGCAGCCAGGCCACACCGTCGCGGCACAGGACTGAAGAGGAGATTGATAATGAGTAACGACCAAAGCGTTTCCAACCCACGCAAGGACCCGGAGAAGATCGTCTCGATCGACTCCGAGTACTTGACCGGAAAGCGGTTCGACTACCAGGAGGACATCTCCGTAATCGATGACGTTGACCTCCAGGAATCGACACCGGGCGGCGACATCAACTGGCTCGAGGACATCACGATGCTGGAAGAGGACGGCACGCCAGCCGTCTTCGACCGCTACTCAAACTCGTTCCTGAAGATCTACTACGACGTCCCTGCAGGGCGCGAGGATGAGATCGCGCGCAAGGTGCTGATCAAGCACCTGCAGTCGGGCAACTCTTACGGCACGGTGCTGAAGGAGCGCTACGCCAAGTTCGCACAGCCAGAGCTGGGCCCGTGGGTCAAGGGCTCAAAGACGGTTGGCGCCAACTACGTGCCGCCGGTTCTTGAGGGCTGGGAAGCACCAGAAGGCCACTAGTACCGCTCTCGGTGGCGCGGCCGCGTTAGCGCGGCGCGCCACCGAGCGCAGTGGCAACCTCGGCTGCTGCTTCGAGCAGCGCCGGGATTACAGCGGCGCGACGCTTTTCTGTCAGCCGCGACTCTGGGCCTTGTAGGCCAAGGATTGCGATCAGTCGCCCGCCGGCGCTGATGATTGGTACCGCGAGCGCAGCGAGATCGTCTTCGCGTTCACCGACCGCCTCGGCGTAGCCTCCGGCGCGAGCGGCCTTAACGACGCTGGCGAGCTCTTTGCGCTGCGTGATCGTGCGCTCGGTGTAGATCGTCAGCTCGCCCTCTGGAAGCGGCGCGTCGCCGAAGGCCAGCATCACCTTGCCGGTTGCAGTCGCGTGGGCGACGCTCGGCCTCCCGAGCTGGGCGACGCTTACAACGCTGCCAGCTCCGGGGACGAACTCAACCGTGACCGATTCACCGCCGGCTGAGACTGAGAGCGTGACCGTTTCGCCTGTATCGGCAGCGAGCCGGCGCATCGCTGGGCGCGCCAGCTCTCGCACGTCGAGCGCGGCAAGAGCGTGGTCCGCCAGCGCAACGAGATGGAGGCCGAGCCGCCAGGGGCCGTCACTTGCAACGCGATCTACCAACCCGGCCGCCCGCAGGGTGCCAAGAAGCCGTGAGGCATTACTCGGGTTTACGCCCAATTGACGGGCTAATTCGTTGGTGCCGAGGCCATCGGGCGAGGCTGCCAGGAGGTCGAGAAGTGTTGCCGCACGGGCAACCGCCGCAACGGGCCGCAGCGCCGTTGACTTCCCGTCCGGATGGCTTGTAGAGTCAGGTGACAAGTCAGGCAATACTATTGCCTACACGGCAACTACGCAAGGAGCTCTAAAAATGTCCGCCAGTCTTCCCGCCTCAGTTGACTACCTCGTAATCGGAGCCGGAGTCCATGGACTCTCAACCGCCCGCTCGCTTGCAGAGCGCGGCGAAGAAGTGCTCGTGATCGACAAGAGCAAAGTTGCCGCCGGTGCCTCCGGCATCGCCTGCGGCGTCGTTCGCAACAACTATTACCAGCCGGCGATGGCCGAGCTGATGGCGGCCTGCGTTGAGATGTGGGAGGCCGACGCTGAGGTTTTGAACTACCACAGCTCCGGCTACATCGCGCTCGGGCCTGAATCGCAGCGTGGCGACCTTGAAGAGGTCTTCGAGCGCCAGCAGCGGATCGGTTATGACTCCGAGCTGCACACCGGCGAGGCCGACGTGATGGCCCACATGAAGACGCTCTACCCCGACTGGCGCGCGCCCGGACTGACCGTCTGCCTGCACGAGCACGTCGGCGGATTCGCCTTCAACAAAGAATCGATGCTCGGACTTGCCGACCTTGGCCGCGCCGCCGGTGCATCGATCATCGAAGGCGTCGAAGTGACCGGCTTCGTCCGTGACGGCTCAGGCGCCGTAACTAGCGTTCAAACCAGCTCCGGTGAGATCGCGATCGGCAAAGAGGTAGTCGTCGCAGTTGGCCCTTGGATCGCCGGGATGTGGGAGATGCTCGAGCTGCCAGACCGGCTCGACGTGCGCCAGCCAGACGGCTCGCTCGCCGAAGACCTTCCGATGTGGACCTACTGGTATCTGCAGGAAGGCGAGCTGGACTTGCCGCCGGAGACGCTCGACACGGCCGCCGGAAAGCCGTCGCCGGTGCTGCACGTTGACAGTGATGCGCCGCTACACGCTGACGATGGCACTCTGATCACCGACGAGCCGTGGGGCGTCTACTTCAAGCCTGACCGCAAGAGCGTGCAGGGCGGTGCAGCGCCGATCCAGCTTGGTAATGAGTTTGATGTTGACCCTTACCCGACCGGCACCGTTGACGATGACTTTGGCCAGATGTGGTCATCATCGCTCTCGCACTGCATGGAGCGCTTCGAGGGAACGAGCTCGAAGTTCATCGACACCCGCTCCGGCGGCGTCGGCGCCTTCACGGTTGACAACTTCCCCGTATTTGACCGGATGGCGCCGAACGTCTTCATCGCCGCCGACTCAAACCACGGTTACAAGATGCTCGCCGTTGGCCGCGAGATTGCCAGCGTCCTGATCGGGGAGCACTCAACGTTGCTTGCGCCGTTCAGCTACGAGCGCTTCTCAACCGGTGACCTGCACCCAGTATCGAACAGCCCTTACCCCTGGAGCTGATCTAGGCGCTGCTGCCATGCCGGCGCGCGCACAGGCGCGCCGGTGGGCAGCCCGTCGCCTACCCACTCGCTGACGGCGCGGATGCCGTGAAGTGAGCCAACAAGCCAAACCTCGTTGCCGGCCAGTTCGCTTGGCGTCGGCAGCGCGTAGCGAAGCTCAACCCCATCCGCGGCGGCGATCTCGAGCAGCACGCGTCGCGTTATCCCAGGCAGGGCCGGCGCGTCATCGGGAACGGCGCAGAGCCTCTCCCCCTCCCACCACAGCAGGCTTGAGTAGGCCCCTTCGATTAAGTGGCCCTGCCCGTCGCTGAGCACAGCCTCGCCAGCTCCATGCTCTCGAGCCTGAGCACGCAGCTCACCGAGCAGCTCCAGCTCCGGGCCTTTGCGGCGCGGCAGCTGCCGAGGGTCCGGCTCGGGCATGAGCCAGGCAACGACGGTCTCCTCGCGCGCCGGGGCAGGGCGCAAGGCCAGCGTCAACTCGCCGCCCACGAGAAGGTCAACGCGCGGGAACCAGCGGCCGCTTGCTGGCAGTACAGCGTTGAGGCCGTCCCATGCCTGCCCCACTTCGACGGGGTCGGGGGCAAGCTCGGCTGCGCCACTCAGGAATCGTTCGCGATGGAGATCGAGCCGTGTTGTGCGGCCCTCATCGAGCAGCCACGAATCAGCCAGGGCCACAGTACTCCGCGGCTCCTCCGCTGCAACCCAGCAAGCCGCAGCAGGATCCCAGCTGAAGCGATCGCTCACGACGACGCCAGCGAAGCGCTCTGCTTGATCGTGCCGCCAGCAGCCTCAACCAGCGGCCGCGTCTTCAGCAACATCTCCTCGTACTCAGCCTCGGGATCAGAGGCGGCGACGATCGCGCCTCCAGCGCCGATTGTTACGCCCTCAGGTGTCGCCACAATCGTACGAATCACGACGCTGAGATCAGCGCTTCCATTGACAGACAGATAGCCCAGCGCGCCGGAGTAGATGCCGCGCGGTCGATCTTCGAGCCGGTCGATGACCTCAAGCGTGCGCAGCTTCGGCGCACCGGTCATCGAGCCGGCAGGGAAGCAGGCGCAAACGGCGTCAAGCGCCGTGCTCCCTTCGCGCAGCTGGCCGCGGATGATCGAGACCAGCTGGTGAACAGTCGCGTAGCGCTCAACGACCATCAGCGCCGTCACGTGGAC
>JBAXGJ010000038.1:0-8640 GCA_037139475.1 Actinomycetes bacterium | reverse complement strand
CCTGACCTGATGAAGCTCGCTAAGCGTGGGCTGGGAATCTTCCGCACCGGCCCACCAAGCGGCGTGCGGCTGAAGCTGGCGCACGGCTCGCACTACCTCGGCTACTCCTACGCACCGGGGCAAAGGATCTACAACCAGTTCTACCAAGCGCTGCGCGGGCTCCATGACCTCGCCGACTTCAGCGGCGACAAGACCGCTCGCAGGCTCTGGCTCGAAGGGCAGACCGAAGGCCGCTACGAGCTGCCGTTCTCAAATAGCGGCTCGTGGTCCTACTACGAACCGGGATCGCTCTCACCGCTCAATTACCACGAGCTGCTGCGCGATTTCCTCCGTGGTCTTTGCGACGTGATGACCGCCGATCGTCAGCGCGAGACAATCGCGCTGCGTGAAAAGGACGGTCCTGCCGCAGTACTGAACGACTTTAAGAACTGGCCGGACCCTGGCCCCTACTGCCTGATGACTAAGCGCTTTAGCGATTACCTTTACGCGCGCCTTGGCACGAGCGCACCGGCTGCTGCGCCCCGCTGAGCGCGGCTGCCGTCGGACGGCCCTTACAATGGAGCTATGCCCGAAGCCCCTACCACTTGGATCCTGACCGGCTCGGTTGACAACTTCGCCGTCACCAGCGAGCTCGGCTTCAAGCTGATCGGCTTTAAAGAACGGCGGCGCAAGCAGGCGCTGACGATGGAGATCGGCGACAGGATCATTTTCTACCTGACAAAGGTGATGGCCTTCGGCGGATCGGTCACAATCAGCTCCGACCTGTTCGAAGACCGCGAGCCGGTCTGGCCCGGTAAGCCAGGCAGCCCAGACCCATACCCTTGGCGCCGTGAGACCGAACCGGAGTTGATAGTCCCAGAGCAGGACTGGATCGCCGCCGAAAGCGTCAAGGACGAGCTTGAGCACATCGCCAAGTGGCCAGCCGAACACTGGAAGCTGGCCTTCCAAGGGCAGCTGAGGACGATCAGCGATAGCGATAGCGAGCTGCTGATGGAACGGATGCGGGTAGCGGCCGGCGCGGCGGCGTGAGTACGACCGCAGCGCGGATGCGCGGCGCCTGGGCATCGCTTTACAGCGAGCAGAAGCTTGCCAGCGCTGCTGCGATCGGCCTGCTGCTGTCGATGCTGCTGCCTTGGTACCAACAGAGCGGATTCGTAACCCGACCCGGGCAGGCGCCAACCGAGCTAGGCGACTCGTTCAACGCCTTCCAATCTTGGGGCTTCGTTGAAGCCTCAGTGCTGCTCGTCGCGCTTGGCGTTCTCGTGCTCTGCGGCGCCCGCGCCGACCGCCGCGCCTTCCACCTGCCGGGCGGCGACGGGGTCGTGCTGATGGCTGCCGGCGGATGGGTGATGTTCCTGATCTTCTACCGCCAACTTGACCGCCCCAGTGGCAACGACTCCGGCGTCTTGCGGCCGGTCGGCAGCCCATCTTGGGGCGAGGTAGGCGTTAACTGGGGAATCTTCGTCGCCTTCCTGCTCGGAGCCGTGCTCGTCTACGCCGGCTGGCAGATGCGCGCCCACAAGCGGCCTGAGCCGCTGCTCGACGGCGACGACCCGCACAGCCCAACGCTCGAGGGTGACCCAAATTCAGTCGTCAGCACGGTGCCTCTGGCCAAGCCAGCCACTGCGCCAAAGCCGCCACTCGAAGGCCAACTCTCATTCGAAGACGCCGACGACCAGAAGCGGAACGGTTAGGCCGCTGCAGGGCTTCGTGCTCGCGCAACCTATTATCGGCAGACGATGTCCACCACTCCCGACCGCCCAGAAGAAGTCAGCTCCGGCCTGATCGACGTTGGCTACCTGCCCGACGACGCAACGGCGCTGGTCGCCTTCCTCGCAATCAAGCTCGGAAAACCGATCCTCGTTGAGGGCCCGGCCGGCGTCGGCAAGACACAACTGGCGAAGTCGCTAGCCGAAACGCTTGGCCGCGAATTGGTTCGCCTTCAGTGCTACGAAGGGCTCGACGAAGCGAAGGCTCTATACGAATGGAACTACCGCAAGCAGCTGCTGCGGATTCAAGCCGAAGCACAGGACACCGGCTGGAGCGAGGTACAGGACGACATCTTCGGTGAGGAGTTCCTTCTTGAGCGGCCGCTGATGACGGCGATCGCATCGCCCGACCCGGTTGTACTGCTGATTGATGAGATCGACAAGACCGACCAAGAGTTCGAAGCGATGCTGCTGGAGCTGCTCTCCGACTTCCAGATCTCAATCCCTGAGCTTGGTCGGATCGAAGCGAGCACGATGCCGCTAGTGCTGCTGACCTCGAACAACTCGCGCGAACTAACCGAGGCGCTCAAGCGCCGCTGCCTCTACCTCTGGATCGATTACCCGTCGCTCGAGCATGAGCTGGAGATCGTCCGCCTCCACGCCCCCGAGCTTGACGAGAAGATCGCCCGCCGCCTCGTTGAGGTTGTCGCGATGGTCCGCGACCTCGACCTGAAGAAGCCACCTTCGATCGCTGAGTCGATCGACTGGGCGCGGGCGCTGCTGCTGCTTGGCGCGACCGACATCGACAGCAAGACCTTTAACGACACAATGTCGATCATCGTCAAGCACCGCACCGACATCGACATCGTTGCCGAACGCGTCGGCGTCAAGCTCGACGGAGCAGAGGACGGCGTCAGTGCCGCCTCCTCCTGACAAACGCCCGTCCCGCGAGGCATCACGGCGCGCAGCGCTGTTCTCTGAGCCGCTGGAAAACCCGCTCGACGCCGGCCTGACGGCGCACCTCGTCGAATTTGGCGAGGAGCTGCGCGGCGAAGGAGTTTCGCTCGGCACCAGCGAGCTGCTCGACGCCTTCAGCGCGCTTCCGGAGGTCGCTTGGAACGAGCCGACGCTGTTTCGCGAAACGTTGGCGACGACACTCGCCAAGTCGCCTGAGGATCGCGCGATCTTCGATCTCGTATTTGAGCGCTTCTTCTTCCGCGCCACCGAGCTTGCTGCGCTCAACACCGGGATCGGCGAAGCCGGCAGCGGCGAAGGTGATCGAGAAGGCAATTCAGAGATCGACGTCGACGCGCTGCGCGAACAGATCGCGCGCGCGATCGCCGAACAGAACGAAGGCGCGTTGCGCGATCTTGCACGGCTGGCGATCGCCGCATTCGCGCAGCCCGGCGAGGGCTCAGGCGTGCTCGGCGTCGACGTACAACGGATCCGCCGCGCCCTTGGGCTGCGGACCGACCCGCAGGGCGACGTGCCGCAGGATGACCCCCGCGCGGAAGGGCTGCCACGCGACGGGATTCGCCGTTTTGAGCAGCTACTTCGTCAGGAGCTAGAGCGCCAGCAGATCGAACGGACCTCGTCGCTGCCAGCGGCGCGACCGCTGCATGAGCTTGACCGCGCCCTGCCGAGCGGCCCGCTTCAGGACCTCGCCAGTGTTCACCGCGTCGTGACGCAGCTCAAACGGCGGCTGAAGACGCAAGGCCAGGAGCACCGCGGCCACCGCCGCCACGCCCACGTCGACATCCGCCGCACGATGCGCGCCTCGCTGCAGACAGGCGGCGTGCCGATCACCTTGCGCTACCGCCCCGTGCGCCCGCGGCGGCCGGAGCTGTTCGTGATCTGCGACGTCTCAACCAGCGTCACCAGCGCCTCAGTCTTCTTCCTCTCCGTGATGCACGCTTTGCACGACTCGTTCCGCAAGATGCGCTCGTTCGTCTTCATCGAGCGCGTCAGCGAAGTGACTGAGGTATTTGAGCGCGAGCGCGACTTCAAGGCCGTCAGCGAGGCGATTGCGCGCGATGCCGGTGTCGCTGACATCTCCGGCTACACCGACTACGGCCGCGTCTGGGGCGAGCTGCTGGAGCAGATCCAAGATCAGCTCCACCCCCGCGCGACCGTGATCGTGCTCGGCGACGCGCGCACCAACGGCCGCGCGCCAGGAACCGACGCCTTCGCCCAGATCGCCGCGCGCGCCGGTCGCACCTACTGGCTAAACCCTGAGCCGCGCCTCTACTGGAACTACGGCGACTCGGTGATCGACACCTACGCCCAGTACTGCGAGGCCTACGAGTGCTGGACCACTGGCCAGCTAGAAAACTTCGTCAAGGTTCTGACGGCCCCTGAAGCTACGCGCCCCTAAAGGCTTAGGCCAAGCGCGCGGGCGGCCGCGACCCATGCCGCGTAAGCGACCGCTGTGACGCAGCAGGCGATCAGCAACGACGGCAGAAAACCGAGGCCGCTGCGCAGCCCAAGCGGAAGCGCGACGAAGAAGAGAAGCGAAGGAACGATCACCCAAAGGATCGACCACGAGAGCGAGATGATCTGCTCGCTGTCACCGGTGTCGCGGTAGAGCCAGACGATCGCCAGGATTGAGGTCAGCGGCAGCGAGATGATGATCGCGCCGAGCAGCGTCGAGCGGCGCGCAGCCTCGCTGGCGGCAGCGATGATGATCCCCGAGACCAGCGCTTTGACGACGACGTACACAGCCTCAACCGTGGCTAGCGCGGCGGACGGAAGCTAAGAGGCGACCGGCACGCGCCGGGCGGCGCTTTCGACGCGCTCGAACTGAAGCGCGCCGTCACCGGTGATCTCACTAGCAAGCTCGCGCTGATCGCGCGCGAGGTCCTGACTCAGCTCCCAGTGCTCGATCGAGCCCTGGCGCGGGAACAGGTGCAGTGAGCGGTTGACGTAGCCGGCGCCAAAATCGAGCATTGGGCTGGTCGCCTGCGAGGGATCTGGGTTAACTGCCGTGCACTTGTCGAAGCCGCAGCGATCCATATAGCCGATCACGCGGCAGATGTAATCGATCACGATCCCGACCTTCAGCGTCAGCGAGACGTTGTAGTTGCCCATCGCGAAGGCGAAGTTGGGAACCTCGCTGAGCATCGACCCTTTGTACGTGAGCATCTCGGGGAGCTCAACCTGCGAGCCGTCCACGGTCAGCTCAATGCCACCAAAGGCCAGCAGCTCGAGGCCGGTCGCGGTGACGATGATGTCGGCCTGCAGCATTTCGCCACTAACCAGCTCGATCCCATCCTCGGTAAAGCTCGCGATCTTGTCGGTCACGACAGAGCAGTCGCCCTTTGAGAGGCTTTTGAAGAGATCGCCGCTGGGAACGGCGCAGAGCCGCTGATCCCACGGGTCGTAGTCGGGCGCGAAGTGGCGATCGATCTCGTAATCGTCGGGCAGCTGCTGCTTCAGCGACCAGCGCAGGAAGCGCTTGACCAGCTCGGGCCGCGACTGCGCGAGATTGAAGACGAACCGCTGGCGCCAAATGTTCTTGCGCCGCGTGATGCTTGATGCGAGCTCTTCGGGCAAGAGGCGGTTCAGCAGGTTGGCGACGGCGTCCTTGCGCGGCACGCTGATGATGTAAGTCGGCGAGCGCTGCAGCATCGTCACGTGGCTGGCCTGCTCGGCGAGCGCGGGAACGAGCGTGACGGCGGTCGCGCCGCTTCCGATTACAACGACCTTCTTGCCGGCGTAATCAAGATCCTCGGGCCAGGCCTGTGGGTGGATTATCTGGCCGGAAAAACGCTCCTGCCCTTCAAAGTGCGGCTGGTAGCCGTGGTCGTAGCGGAAGTAGCCGCTGGCGCTGAAGAGCCAGCCGCAGGTCATCGTTGTCTCTTTGCCACCAACCGTTGCCTCAACGGTCCAGATCGCCTCGTTGCTGTCCCAGCTCGCGGACGTAACGTGGCAGCCGTAGCGGATATTGCGATCGACGCCGTATTCGGCCGCCGTGTCGCGGATGTATCCGAGTACTTCGGGGCCGTCAACGATTGCGTTCTCGCCCATCCAAGGCCTGAACTGGTAGCCAAGCGTGTGGAGGTCAGAATCGGAGCGAACCCCGGGATAACGGAACAGATCCCAAGTGCCGCCAATCGCGTCGCGCGCCTCAAGAATCGCGTAGCTCTTCTGCGGCAGATCCTCGGTCAAGCGGCAGGCGGCTCCGATCCCAGAGATACCGGCGCCGATGATCAGAACATCGACGTGGCTGGGCCGCTCCATCGGACAATCCTACTAACGCCCCCGAAACGACAACGGGCCGCCCGAAGGCGACCCGTTGCAAAGACTCCATCTGTGGCCACAAGGGCCACGGGGCCTTAGATCGTGCGCACGTCCTTAGCGCTCGGACCCTTAGGGCCCTCTTCTGATTCGAACTCCACCTTTGCGCCTTCGGCAAGGGACTTGTAGCCCTCGCCCATGATCGCTGAGTGGTGCACGAACAGGTCCTTACCGGCTTCATCAGGCGTAATAAACCCGAAGCCCTTTTCATCACTAAACCACTTAACTGTTCCAGTTGCCATCGAAATAACCTCCGCGGCTTTGTGTGCTGCTTACTCGCGGAGATGCTGTGAGGCAATCGTGCGGGCGCTGGCACTACTTTCATCGCGCTTATGCGCGACATTGACCCTTCGAACGGTAGCAGGCGAGAGTATTTGCGCAAGGCGCCATCGCCCAGCGGCGTTATCTTCAAGAATTAGGACCCTCGATGATCAGACAGCTCTCAATCGCAGCAGGACTCTTAGCCGCAGCCACGCTGACTGCCTGTGGAGCCAAGAAAGACGTAGTAACTAGCCCTTCCCAGCATGTCGTTCGTGTGGTTCTCGACTACCTGCCGAATGCTGATCACGTTGGGCTCTACACGGCTCAGGCAAGCGGCGAGTTCGCCAAGGTTGGGCTGAACGTCAAGCTGATCACGCCATCGACCCCTTCGGAGCCGCTGAAGCTGCTGGCGAGCGGCGGCGCCGACCTAGCGATCTCCTACGAGCCGGAGCTACTGATCGCGCGCGACAAGGGCGCGGCGATCCTCGCCGTAGGCGCGCTTGCGCAGCGGCCACTGACATCGCTGATGAGCGTCAACGACAAGACCGTCGACCCGCGCAAGCTTGAGGGCGCGAAGATCGGCACGGCCGGCATTCCCTACCAAGATGCCTACCTTGATCAGATCCTCTCGGCCTCCGGCGTAGACACAACCTCGATCAAGAAGGTCAACGTTGGTTTTGATCTCGTGCCGGCGATGCTCTCGCGCCGCGTTGATGCGACACTCGGCGCGTTCTGGAACATCGAGGGTGTCCAGCTGCGACTGGCCAAGAAGCGGCCGAGGATCATGCCGGTCGATCGCGCCGGGGTTCCGCCCTACGACGAACTTGTGCTCGCTGCACGGAATCAGACTGTCTCGCGCAACGGCGCGATGATCCGCCGTTTCATCGGCGCGCTGCAGCGCGGCACAAGGGCCGCCAAAGCAGACCCTGCGGCCGCCGTCGCGGCTCTGCGCGCAGCCGCGCCGAAGCTCAGCAAGCGGGATGCGGCCGCAACCGTCGCCGCCACGCTGCCGGTGCTGTTCCCGGCCGCGCGCAAGCCATTCGGCTGGCAGGAGCCAAGCCAGTGGCAGATCTTCGCCGACTGGATGAAGCGCAACGAGCTGCTGGCAACCCCTGTCGACAGCGCCCAGGCGTTCACGAACGAGTTTCTACCCGGCGAAGGGCTGGGCTCAGAGACAAATCCCTAGCTGCGCCGGTGGTTGGCTCAGCGCTGCAGCATGTGAACGTCTACTAGGAACGAGCGCGAAGCGGCGATCGTGCTCTGCCCTGAACGCTTGCGGCGACGCGCGGCCTTGCTGCTGCGCCGGCGCGAGACAACGGCACAAACAACGGCGCCGGCGACGAATGATCCGCCGACCACAACGGCCTGCGTGGCGGCCAGCTCAGCCGGGGAGCGTCGCAGAGGAAGCTGGCGTGCCTCGTTGACTACAACGGCGTCGACCTCTTCGTCGATCGACGTCTCCTCGTTACTTGCTGTTCCGGTGTCAAGCATCATCAGCGGCAAGAGTAGCTTCGTTGGCTGCTCCTTGCAGCGCATCTGTTCGCCAAGGGAACGCATCGGCGTCCGGCAGCGACGGTTCGGCGCCCTCGATCAGCAGCCGCTCATAGAAGCGATAGCGCCGCGTGACGGTCCCGCCCATCCCCTCCATGCCACGATTCATCGCCTTGTTGGTCTCCAGAATCCATCCGGTTTCGCCGCCGGTCTGGGGCGTACTTTCAGCCGATTCGTAGTGCATCTCGTAGAGCCGCGCGGCGACGCCAGCATGCTGGTATTCACGCTTGACGCCGAGCGCGAAGACGCGGACGCGATCAATCTTCCTACGCGCCAGCAAGATCTTCAGCCAACCGAACGGCAGCAGGCGCCCGTTACCTGCGGCCTTGATCGCCTGGTTGAAGTCGGGAAGCGTCAAGGCGGCGCCGACGACCTCGCCGGTGTCGGGCTTCTCAGCGATCATCGCCCAATTCTCATCGAGCACAAACTTGAGGTTCTCGGCGTAAGCGCGGGCCTCTTTCTCGTTCAGCGGCACGAAGCCCCAGTTGCGCTCCCAGGCCTCGTTGTAGACCTCGAGGAAGCGACCGACCTCTGCCTGCAGCTCCTTCTTGCGCATCGGCCGGCAGATGATCCCGTGTTCGCTTTCGACCTTGCCGGCCATCTCCCAGATCGCTGGGTGGACGTCGGCCTTGCCGCTGATGTGCAGGTCCCACATCAGCGTGTCCATCGCCTTACGCAGCCCGCAGGCCTCTTCGAGCAGCTTGCGGTAGTAGGGGAAGTGCCATTCGGTGAGGATGATCGGCGTTAGCTCGTAGCCCTCAATCAGCAGGCCACACTCGTCGTTGGTCGAGAAGCTCATCGGGCCGACGATTCGGTCACGGCC
>JBAXGJ010000037.1:0-8787 GCA_037139475.1 Actinomycetes bacterium | reverse complement strand
GCGCTGCGCGAAGAACGCGAGCACGATCACGATCAGGATTGGGAAGGCTGCGCTCTTGAAAAAACGGCTCATTGAGTGGGGTACGTTACGCGGATAGCTGTTGGATTACGGCGATGGGACAGATCCTTCAGGGTAACAGCCGTGTGCTGGCCTAAGAACCACTCTCAGGCCGCAGCAACGACGCGACGTACGGCAGGTTGCGCCAGCGCTCATCGTAATCAAGGCCATATCCAATCGCGAAGCGGTTGGGAATCTCAAAACCGACGTATTTGATCGGCACGTCGGCCTTGCGCCGCTCCGGCTTTGTTAGCAACGAGCAGACCTCAAGCGAGGCTGGGTCGCGCGCGCCAAGATTGCGCAGCAGGTACTGCAGCGTCAAACCGGAGTCGACTATGTCCTCGACGATCAAGACGTCGCGGCCTTCGATCGGCGCGTCAAGGTCCTTGAGGATTCGTACGACACCGCTGGAGTCTGTCTGCGAGCCGTAGGAAGCGAGCGCCATGAAGTCGAGCTCGCAGGGCGCCGTGATGTTGCGCATCAGGTCGGCGAGGAAGAACGTCGCGCCCTTCAGTACGCCAACGAGGAGAAGGTCCCGGCCTTCGTAGTCAGCACTGATCTGCACGCCAAGCGCGCGCACCCGCTCCTTCAGCTGGTCGGGCTGAACTAGGATTTCACCGATCGGCGGGTCGTCGCTCATCGTCGCGGAGATTACCCTTCGACCGGCTTGCGAGCCTTGCGCTGCGGCGAGCGCTCAAAGCTCAGCGTTCCTCGCTTAACCACGGCGCGCGCACCGCCACCGACGTCGAGCGCGGCAGGTTCGTTGCCTTCGGCGCCGAGTTCGACCAGCTCGTCAATCCGCGCAGCGGCCTGCGGGCAGAGCGAGCCGGTCGCCTGCTCGGCCAGTCGCCGCACGATCAGCCGCGCAAGCGCCGGCGGCAGCGCGGAAAGATGCTCGGTCGAGATCTCGCTCTTCCCGGCTAATGCCGTATCGACGACGATCTCCAAGACCTCTGCCTCGTCGCGCAACAGTTCGGCGCTCTGGAGAATGTTCTCGTCGGTTGCCGGGTGGACGCTGCGCAGCGCCGGCAGCACCTGGCCGCGGATTCGGCCGCGGGCGTACTTGTCGGTCTCGTTGCTGGCGTCTTCGCACCATTGAAGGCCACGGGCGCGGCACCAGTCTGCCGTCTCTTCGCGCGTGAAACGAGCCCGCAGTAAGGGGCGGATCAGCAGCCCGCGCTGGTCCGGCATGCCAACCAGTGAGCGTCGGCCAGGAGAGGCGGCAAGGCGGTAGAGCACCGTCTCAACCTGGTCGCTGGCGGTGTGGCCGGCGGCGAGCCGCGCGCCACCAGCAGTTGCCAGCTGCGCGCCGAGGCCGTAGCGCACGTCGCGCGCCCAGGCCTGCAGGTTGCCCTCGCGTGGAGCACTGACGCTCTCAACGGTGAGCCCGACGCCGAGCCGCTTGCAGAGCTCGCGGCAGAGCTGTTCATCATCGCCGGCTTCGTCGCGCAGCCCGTAGTTGACGTGCAGTGCAGTGACCTTCTCACGGCCGCACAGCTCGACCGCGATGTCGAGCAGGCAGACGGAGTCGCGGCCACCGGAGAGGCAGACGACGACCGGCTCGCCGCTTACCAGCAGGCCGCCTCCTCGGACCCGTTCAAGCAGCTCGGCTGTCTCTTGCTCGGCGATTATTTCTCCCCGGCAAGACCAGCGAGGAAAAGCTCGGTCGCATCGCTAAAGCCCTTCAGCTGGACCTCGCCGATGCGCTCAAACTCGAGATGCTTCCCAGCCATCTCGACAACCGGCCAAGTGACGAGCACCTCGCCTGCTGCAGCGCGCGCCGCGACGCGGGCGGCAAGGTTGACCTCGCGGCCGAAGTAATCGCCATCACGGAAGACGACGTTGCCGCAGTGAATCCCAATCCGTGGCAGCGGCCGCTCGTTACTGAGGACCTGAAAGCCAACCGCCCAATCGGTCAGCGAGGCTGAGTCGGCCGAGACGATCATCACCTCGTCGCCAATCGTCTTCAGAATCCTTGCCTCGTCAGGCAGCGACTGATTGACGTTGGCAACGAAGCGCTCAACGATGCCGGCAGCCTCCTCGTCGCCAACCTCCTCGGTTAGCTGGGTGTAGCCGGCGAGGTCGGCGAAGGCGATCGCGACGCGAACCTGCCCAATCTCGCCGCCGGACTCGCTCTCCATGTGACCGACGATGTCTTGCTCGACGAAGTGGTTGAGGAAGCGGCGATGAAGGTGGTCAATCACCGGCGAGAAGAGCGGCAGCAGCTCTTCTGTGATCCCATCCATCTGCTCAGCGATCCGCTCGCTCGAGACCCCATCACGGAGAAGAGGCTCGTGAACGTGGAGGTGAACTAGTCGCACCTCGGCGTCGGCGATCTTCGAGACCGCCTGGCCGTAGACGCGGACCGTCTGCAGTAGAGCGTCTCGAGGGAAGCCCGACTCGACGGCGGTTTCGAAGTGGCGGAACATTTCGACGTCCTCGGCTCCAAGGTCGTCAAGTGCGCCTGCCGGCAGCCCGATCGCCGCGATCAGCTCCTCGATCACTTCGGCCTTGAGGCCGCTCGCTTTCGCTGCCTGCTTGAGCGTGAAGCGCTCACCGACCATCTCGGCGACGAGCTCGTCGGCGTAACCGACGATCCTGCCTTCATCGATCGCCTCCTGCAGCTGCTCGATCGAATAGCCGCGCTCGCGCAGCTTGACCAGTGAGCGAGCCTGCGCGATCGCGCTTGGCCCCCAGCCCTCGCTGGTGTCGTGCTTTGGGAAGAGCCCTAGCGCGACCCAGCGGCGCAGAGTTGAAAGCGACACACCTGCCCGCTCGGCAGCCTCAGCAGCCGGCAGCGTGTCGCCGGAAGGATTCTGCTCGTTGGCCGCTAGCTCGTCGTTGTCGTCCATCTCGCGACCACCCGATCGCTGGAGTTAGACGACGAGCTGTGGGTAGTCGGATTCGAGCATCGAACGGTAAAGGCCGTAGACCGGCTTCGTGATCGGGATCAGCGCGAGCGCCGACTTTACGTCACCGCCGGCCTTGATCCGCCTGCGAGCGATAGCGACCGGCACGTTCTCCTTGCCTTGGAAGTAGCTATTAGCGACCTCAGAGCTCATCGTCAGCTTGACCTTCGGCTCCCAGTCGACATCGTCGGTCCACTCCCAGTAGAGGTTGCCTTGCTCGCCTTGGCGCGCGGCGCGGGCGTTCACTACTAGGTCCATGTCATCGAACTCATAGCGCTGGGGCACGTCGGCGTCGCGCAGCTTGGGGCCCATGTCGGGATCTTCGCTCATCAACGTCATCGCGCGGTCAATCACGGCGCGGAACTGCTCAGTCGACTCGAACTGAGCGGTCATCAGCTCGCTGACTTGCGCGGAGCCGCCTTCTTGCGCGGAGCCGCCTTCTTACGCGGCGCCGTGGCTGGCTTCTTCGCTGCCTCGCGACGTGTGGCAGCCGGCGTGGCGCGCTCCAGCGAGGCGATCCGTCGCTCGATCACGGCTAGCCGCTCTTCAAGCCGCCTCAGATCCTCCGTTGTTGGTGGCAGCGCGTCTCCAACAGCCTCGCGAACTCGCTGCGCTGCGGCAGCTAGGTCGTCGGCGATGTCGGCGGCGCGGTCCGGGCGAAGCTGCGCTCCGGCGGTCTGAAACGCCTGATCAACGGCAGAGCGAACCTGATCTCCGCGTGAGCTGCGCTTCTTATTCTTGCCCTTCGATGACTTCTTCTGATCTTTGGCCATAGCTTCACAATACTCTCGCCCAGCTATCTCTGCTCAGCCGCGCCACGTTCACCCGACCGCCCCGCTCGCACCGCGAGCGCTGCTTACAGGCGACCCCGGCCGCGCGCTGGAACTGGCGCAGCTGCTGACCAGCGAGCCAAAGATGTTTAACCACAACCGCGGACTATGGGGTTACAGCGGCGTAGCCGAAGATGGCGAGCCGCTGACAATCATGAGCCATGGGATCGGCGGGCCGAGCGCGGCGATCGTGCTCGAAGAGCTTTGCGACCTTGGTTTGCAGCGGGCAATACGGATCGGCTCCTGCGGCGCGCTGAGCGATTCGCTGGAGCTTGGGCAGCTGATCTGCGCCGATTATCTGATCGGCGCCGACGGCACGAGCAGGACGCTGCTCGGTGACGGAGCGCTGATTCCCGACGAGCAGATGACTGCACTGCTGGCGGCCGAGGCTGACCACAGTGGCACGGTCGTTAGCGCCGATCTTTTCTATGAACGAGGCACGGAGCGGATCGAGCGATGGAAAGCGTCGGGCGCGATCGCCGTTGAGATGGAGGCCGCTGCGCTGCTCGCAGTGGCGCAGCTTCGCTCGATCCGTTTTGCCGCGCTACTGATGGTTAGCGACGCCTCAGCCGGCGCTGGCGCGCGGCTCGAGGGAGTGGCGCTGGAGCAGGCGACCGAACGGCTTGGCCGCGCTGGCTTGGCCGCGCTGCTCGCCAGCGGCTAGTTCGCTTAAGCGCTGGCCGTAGCGTTTAAAGCGAGCTCGATTGAGGCCAGCCGCTCGTCGATCGCGGCGAGCCGCTCGTCAAGTGAGATCTGCGAATTCTTGTTAAAGCGCTCGTCAAGGCGATCGACCGAATCTTCGATCCCTTCGAGCCGCTGCGCGACTGAGCGAACGCGGCGCGTCAGCCGCTCAAGGTCGGCCGCTGAAGGCAGGTTGAGGGCGCCCATCGCAACTTCCTGGGCCTGGGTAGCGCGCTCGCGGGCCTCGAAGGCGCGGCCAATCGCGCTGCTTACGAGCGGGTTCTCAAGTAGCTCCTGAGCGAGGCGACCAATCGCATCTTCGCTACCACGGGTGAGGCGGTCTTTGAGTCCATCGGCGCTTTCTTCGGTCATATCTGTCTCCCAGCTAGCTCGCTTACACCTCCAAGGTACTGGGCGCGGGCTGTTGCGGCGCGCCGCGTGGTGGTAGCTTCGCTGGCCCCTGCCTGAGCCACTCAACTTCCGTTTCGTTCAAATTGAAGCGCCTTGGCCGCTTGGGCCCGCCGACGGCCGCTACGTGATCCGTGGCCATGCCGGTGAGCCAACGCATGTACTGGTAGTTGCGACGCTTGGGGCTGAGCGCCGCCGACGCTTGCGCCGGCGCACCCGCGCTGCTGCGCCGCTTCCTGAACCGACGCCGGTGGCCGTCGGCCGCGCAACGCTGATCGACGCCCGCCCGCTGCAGGGCGACCCGGCAGCGTGGCTAAGCGGCGCCGACTGCGAAGCCGAGGCACTGAGCGGGCTGGCCGTGATCAATTCGGTCCTTCAGCGCCAGCGGATCGTCGCCGCAGACCCGGCCGCGCACGGCATCGCGCCCGACCAAGCGCTGGTGCTGCGGGTTGGCGTTGGCGCCGGCGAGGAGGTCGCGAGCGGCCGCTGGAGCTCGGCGGCTGAAGTAGTGATCGGTGGCGGGCGACGACGGCGTGAGGCAATTTTGAGCCCGCAGGAGCGACTGGCGGCGGTGCTGAGTGGGCGCGACGTGATCCTCGCCTGCGAAGAGCTAACGCTGCGCGCCAGGGCTGATCTCGATGCGGGCCGCTGGCGCGAAGCTGCCTTGCAGCTCGACTGCGCGCTGAGAGCGGCGATCGCTGAGCTCGCAAGCTGGGCCGGACAGGGCGACCTCGATCAACGAATCGAGCTGCTTGGCGGCGCCGCTGAGCTGACCGCCGAGGCGGTGCAGACAGCGCTGATCGGCGGCCTAAGCGCCGATCAGATAGCGGCGCTAGAAGTGAGCCTGGGGCAGCTTGAAGCGGCACTGCGGGCGCGCACGGCGATCTCCCGCTAGCTGGCTGCGGCTTCGTCCCGCTTCGCTTCGAGCTCGAGCCGGAAGGCAGTCAGCGTGCGCTGCAGCGATTCGCTTTGGGCGCGGCGAATAAATAGCCAATCTGTGACAGCGCGCAGCGGATTTGACCCCTTCAGCGAGTACTCGAGCTGAAGCTGCACTGCGACCCGATCCTGCTCGGCTGCGAAGCGCACGCGCTGGCGGCCGGCGATCGCCCGGTCCTCAACTTCTAACTCCTGCCCCACGCCAGCTTCGTAATCGACCACCGTCTCGGTCACCTCACCTCGGCCGGCCGGCGTTGACTGCCAAACGACGCTCGATCCTTGCAGCGGCGGTTCGCCGGCGACGCTGCGAATCGAGTGCAAGCCATCGATAAAGAGCGGCCATGAGTCGCGCTCGTACCAAAGCTGTTCGGCCTCAGCGATCGAGACGCCGCGAATCGTCGTCTGCGCGCGGGCGACGCTCACTAGAGCACGCGGCGCAGAAGTTCGAGAGCTGAGGCAACCTCCTCAAGCCGCGGCTTGATCTCAGCGGCGAGCCGCTGGCGCTCGAGCTCACCCTGCTCGGTGATCGCGTAAAAGCGCCTTGAGCGGCGCTCCGGATGCTCCCACTCGCCGGTCACAAACTCGCTCTCCTCAAGCGAGCGAAGCAGTGGGTACATCGTGTTCGGATTGACGCTGATCAGCCCTCCAGTCGAGATGCTGATCCCTTCGATCAGAGCGTTGCCGTAGGACGGGCCGCCAGCGAGAAGGTGGAGCACCAAGAGCGGCAGCAGCCCCGCTCGGCGCAGCTCGCCGACCAGCGGGTCGCTCGTCCCTGGGCCGCCGCTGGCGGCCGCTGCAGAGCCGGTCGCAGAGAGCGGGACGGCTTCGGCGACGGCCTCGTCGGTCTGGCGTCGTGGCACGCTCAGCAGTATGACGCTCGCCGCGCGGCGGCGCGGACTAACGGTCTAGCAAGTCGTCGAGCGAGCGCTGCTCAGGGTTTACGGCGCGGGCAGCGGCAGCTCGTGGGCGGCCACCCTTCGACCAGTGCTCAACAATGTCGCGGGCTTTGGCGTGGCGCTGCGTGAAGCCGCGCTCAATCGGTTCGATCTGAAGGCCGGCAGGATCGCTGCCGCGCACGACCGCGTGGAAGACGCGGCCGCGGATCGAAACGCGAACAATGTCGCCGGGTGTTATCGAATCAAGTCGCACGCCAACCGATCATGACGCATTTGGCCGTGCTTCTCAGGCGATAAAGAACGAAAAGCCGATGATCGCGTAGACCGCCAGCAGCTGCAGCCCTTCGAACCAGGTTGAGCGGCCGTCGTGCGTCACCTGGCTGGCCAGTAGCGCAGAGAGAACCAGGGCCGCGAGCTCAAAGCCGTTGAAGACGAGCGCCATCGGGGTCGGGCCGATTAGGTGCGAGGCAAGGATCAAGACCGGCGCGACGAAGAGCGCAATCTGCGCGCTCGAGCCGATCGAGATGTTGACCGCAAGGTTCATCTGATCCTTGCGCGCGGCGAGCACTGCGACCCAGTGCTCAGCGGCATTGCCGACGATCGCGACGATGATTGCGCCGATGAAGAACTCGCTGATGTCGAGCCGCTGCGCGGTCTCATGAATAGAACCAACGAGAATCTCCGACATGACGGCTACCAGCGCGCCGGCGACCGCGAGCGCGGCAACCGATTTCCGCGTAGTCCACGCTGCGCTGACCGCCGCAGTGTCGGCCGGCTCTGGGTTGAAGAGGCGGCGATGCGTTTTGAGCGAGAAGATCAGGCCTGCGCCATAGGCGCCGAGCATCACGACTGCGACGACGATCGACAGCGTTTCTACGCTCGAGCCGTAATCGACGATCGTCGCTGTCGGCTTCGGCAGCCCCGTTCCGACGACCAGCTCGTAGACGGCCGGCATTACGATTGCGGCCAGAGCGAGGAAGAGCATCGACGTCTGCGCGCCAGCGGCGCGGGCGCTGAACTTCTGCTCATCACGGCCGAGCCCGCCAAAGAACATCGAGGCGCCGAGCACGAGCAGAATGTTGCCGATGATCGAACCGGCAATCGAAGCCTTGACGACCTCCTGCAGCCCGGCTTCAAGCGCGACGAGCGCGATGATCAGCTCCGGCGCGTTGCCGAAGGTGACGTTGAGGAGGCCGCCGATCCCCGGGCCTGAGCGGGCCGCCAGCTCCTCCGTCGCGCGGCCCATCAGCGCCGCGGTCGGGACCACGCCCAGCGCGGCCGTGATGAAGATCGCAGTCGCACCGCCGTCGCTGAACTGAAGGATGATCGCTATCGGTATGAAGACGACCAGCAGGATCGGCCAACCGGCGGCATCGAGCAGGCGCCGGAAGATCGACGGATTGGCTGGTGGCTGAGCGCTCATCGGGCGTAGAGCATACGTTGCGCCTAAGTCGGCCCCGGCCCTCCTGGCACCGCAGTGGGCCCCAAATTAGCCCTACTGCAACGGCAACTGCGACGAAGTGAGCGCAGTCTCTCTAGGCTTCTGGACGTGCGCCGTACGCCTTTTTTATGCGTCGCGTCGGCGCTCGTCACGCTCGCCCTTAGTGGCGCGGCGAGTGCCAATGCCTCAACGATTCTCGTCCTCGACCAGAGCGGCCATCTCACCGCGCGGGAAAATCCGCTGATCCCGGCCGGCCCGAGCAGCCAGCTGCCCGAATATCCGGGGCGCTCGCTCAACATCGCCTCGGCGGCGGCAATCCCAGCGCAGACAGCGTCGTCAGTGAACCTTGACGCAGCGATCGCGCGGCTCGCTACCAGCGGTGCGATCAGCGCCACGACGCGCGCCGAGTACGACGCGGCGATCAGCAGCGCGCGCAACGCCGCCGGAAGACTCAGTGGCCAGCGACGCAGCGAACTACGCGCCGTGATCGCAAACTTTGACCGCATGGCAAAAGGCGGATTGGCGACCGCTTCACGGCTCCCTGCGATGACCGAAACGCTGCGCCGCAACGCGCAGTGGTGGACCAACGGCTCGTCACTCAGTTACGGCCAGCGGGTTGGCTTCTCAGG
>JBAXGJ010000036.1:0-8945 GCA_037139475.1 Actinomycetes bacterium | reverse complement strand
CTCGCCGGGGAGCAGCAGCTTGGTAAGTAGCGGAGTGTTCGCAGCGCCCACGTGACAACCACATCACATCAGCGGCTCTGGCGCGGGCAGGTGGCGCAGCATCGCTCCCACGCGGCAGATACTCTGACCGCATGGCCCAGAAAGCACGACAGGTAAAGCTAAGCCAGAAATCAGCCGCGAACGAGATGCAGGCCCTCGAGCAGCGCAGCGACGAGGAGCTCGAACGTGAGACGAAGTACAAGTCCGCAGCGCTCTCGATCCTTGGAGCACGAGCCGCTGAGCGCTACGACGCGACCGCGGCGCGCGATTACTTCCGCCGCGCAATTGCCGCCTCGCGGCCACAGGAGCGGATGCAGGTAAGGCGGATGGCCGACGCGTCATTGGCGCTCGCGGAGCGCCGACCAGACGACCTCAAGGCTGCGGTAGAGCGGCTAGGGCAAGAGGCTCCGTCAAACCGCCAACTTCTGCTGCTGCGCCTGACTGGCATCCTCTCCCCTCCCCCCGGCTCAAGCGCCTGGTTGAAGGTCCGCGGAATCATGATCGGCATCCTGCTCGTCGTTGGCCTGCTTGCGATCGGCTTTGGGATCGTGATGTTGGTTGCGCTCCCGTTCGGCGGAGTCGCCGTCGGTCCCGCGATCGTTGGCGGAGCACTGCTCGTCGCGGTCGTACTCGGCATCCTCGTCCTTTTCGGACGACGGCGCCAAGGCAAGGCGCGGGCCGCCGCCGCGGCCAACCGCGGCTAGTCGCCGGCCGGTCCCGTGTGCGGCCGTTACACCTTTGCGCCGAATAACCTGGCGCTCTTCGAGGACCGCTTCCTGGTCGCACCGCCGCCGGCATCGGCGGCCGGCTACAACGTGCCGCCCGGCCGGACTGTGGCGACGGTCGTTCATCGCGCTGGCAGCGCCCCGAGCTGCGAGATGTTCCACTGGGGGCTTATTCCGGCCTGGGCTGAGTCGGCCGAGCGGCAGTACAAGATGATCAACGCTCGGATCGAGACGGTTACCGAGAAGCGCGCATACAGCGGACTCTTGGCCCAGCACCGCTGCCTGATTCCTGCCGACGGCTTCTTCGAGTGGCAGCCCCGTAGCGACGGCCCCAAGCAGCCGTGGTGGTTTCATCTTCCGTCAGCAGAGCTATTCGCGTTTGCCGGCTTGTGGACTTGCTGGCAGCCGCAGCCCGATGTCGAGCCGGTCAACAGTTGCACGATCCTCACAACCGCGGCAAACGATGTGGTTGCGCCGGTCCACGGCCGAATGCCGCTGATCTTGGAACGCGGCGACGAAGCCGGCTGGCTCGACCCTGCCGTCACGGCCGAGGAGGCGTTGGCCTTGGTGGCCAGCAACGCCAACGGTTCCTTGATCGGCGAAGCGGTCAACCGAAGCGTCAATAACACGCGCAACCAAGGGTCAGACTGCATCGAACCAGCTGATCCTGATCGGCCCGGTCCAGAGCCGGGCGCCCTCTTCTAATGCCCCAATCGAGTGCGACGCGCCATTTCGCCCCCCGCAGCCGTCAAGATAGGGCGCAGTGACCTCGATCCTCCTAATTGCCAACCCCGCCGCCGGCGGTGGCCGAGTGCCAAAGCTGCTGCCGTCTGTGCGGCGCAAGCTCGACTCGCTTGGAATTGAACACCGCACCGGATTAACCGCGAAGCTCGAAGATGCCGTCGAGCTAACGAATGAGGCGCTGGACCGTGGCGAGATCCCGGTCGCCTTTTCCGGCGACGGCGTCGCAGGCGTTGTGGCTCGTACCGCTTCGTACCGCGACGGCGGCGTCTTCGGCGTGCTGCCGGGAGGAACAGGGAACGATTTCTGCGGCCACGTAGGCATCCCCGAAGACGCTGTAGAGGCCTGCGACGTGCTCGCAACAGGCGTCCCGACCACCATTGACCTGGGCGAAGCTAACGGCGTGCGCTTCCTTGGCATTGCGAGCTTCGGTTACGACTCGCTGGCGAACGAGTCGGCCAACGCGGCCCCGCGATTTCTTGGCAGCGGCGTCTACATCTGGGGCGCGATCTCGGCGGTGGTTCGCTGGAAGATGGCGACCTTCACGGTGCTCGCTGATGGCAACGACAAGAGCTTCAAGGGGTGGACGCTCCTCTGTGCCAATACAAGCCGCTACGGGGGCGGGATGCTGATCGCCCCGAACGCTTCGATTGAGGATCACCAGTTCGACCTGATCTGCACACTCGAAACCAGCCGCCTTCGTTTCATTCGCATGTTCCCGAAGGTCTTCAAGGGTGCGCACATCGACGACGACAACCTTGACGTAAGCCACGCCCGCGAGGTGATCGTCAGCGCCGATCGTCCGTTCACGATCTACGCCGACGGCGACCCTCTGACGGAGCTGCCAGCAGAGATTCGCATTCTGCCGGACGCAGTCAAGGTGCTGCTGCCGGCGTGAGCAGCTTGCGATTGGCAGTCGCCAGCGCGGTCGCGCGGCTGGCCGGGTTGATCCTGCGGATCGGCGGCAGCGGCGGCACCAGCGCACCAGGAAAGATTCTGCTGGCGCTCGCGCCAGCAGCGATCAGCGAGCGCAGCGCCAAACTTTCGCGCGGCTGCGTCGTGATCTCGGCAACGAACGGCAAGACAACGACGAGCGCGATCGTCGCCGACATCATGCGCGCCGACGGTGCGACGCTGGTTCACAACCGAGCTGGCGCGAATATGGCCGGCGGCATAGCTGCGACGCTCAACGACGAGCGCGGCGACTTCGGCCTTTTTGAGGTTGATGAGTTCTGGCTCCCCTCTCTCGTCGAGCAGCTCGCTCCGCGCTCCGTTCTGCTGGCCAACCTCTTCCGCGACCAGCTTGATCGCTATGGCGAGCTCGATCAAATCATTGAACGATGGCGTGAGGTCGTCGACTCCGATCGCGGCGCACGAATAGTCCTCAACGCCGACGACCCATTGATTGCGGGCCTTGGCGCCGACGCCATCGAACCGATCTTCTTTGGGATCGAGGATCGCGCCGTTGGCAGCGGCGCCGCCCAGCATGCATCCGAGCAGGCCTGCTGCCCGATCTGCGGCGCGCAATTCAGCTACAGCGTCTATTTCGTCGGACACCTTGGCCACTATTCGTGCCCGCAAGGCCACTTTGAGCGACCGACGCCTCTGGTCAGCGCGAGCGAGATCGAACTGTCGGGCCTACACGGTTCAAGCTTCACGCTCGCGATCGGCGGCGAACGCGTTGTGGCGCAGCTCGCGATGCCCGGCCTCTACAACGTTTACAACGCGGTCGCGGCGGCGGCGCTCGCTTTCAGCATCGGCGTCGACAACGACACGATCCATGCTGGCATCCGCTCCGCCAGCCCCGCCTTTGGCCGCGCCGAATCGCTCCAGATCGACGGCCGTGAATGCTCCATCCTGCTGATCAAAAACCCGGCCGGTACCAACGAAGTGTTGCGCACACTGGCAAGCGACCACGAAAGCCATGATCTGTTGTTAGTGCTCAATGACCGAATTGCCGACGGCCGAGACATCAGCTGGATCTGGGATGCCGACTTTGAGCAGATCGTCGGCTCTGATGGCCTGGTCATCTGCTCAGGGAACCGCTCCGTAGAGCTGGCGCTGAGACTGAAATACGCGGGCCTAGCGGAGGATCAAATCAGCGTCCACCCAGAGCTGGCAGGTGCGCTCTCGGCAGCGCTCGGCGGATCGGCTAATCGTCTGGTGATTCTGCCGACCTATACGGCGATGCTCGAGGTCCGCGACCTGCTCGTTGCACGGGGCGCCGCAGCGGAGTCGTTCGCATGATCTCCGAAGCCGCAATCTGGCACGACCTCGAGTGCGGCTCCTACGAAGCTGATCTTGACTGTTGGCGAACGCTTGCGGCCGATTACGGCGGGCCAATTCTCGACGTTGGCGCCGGCACCGGCCGGATCGCGCTGATGCTCGCGGAGCTGGGGCATCAGGTAACAGCGCTCGACCTCGACGATTCGCTACTCGCGGCGCTCAGCCAGCGAGCGCCCGCCGGCGGGATTGAAACTCTCTGTACCGACGCGCGCGACTTTGAGCTCGACCGCCAATTCGCGCTGATCATCGTGCCGATGTTGACGGTTCAGCTCTTCGGCGGCGAGGCAGGGCGCGCACGCTTCTTCACTTCGGCCAGCGCCCACCTTGCGCCCGGCGGCTGCGTCGCACTAGCGATCGCAGATCTGCTCGACGACGAGGACGGGGCCGCGGGCGGCGAGGCAACGGAGGCCGACCGCTGCACAACCGCTGGGATTAGCTATTCAACTCGAGCCGTCGCGCTGAACCGGCGAGCCGGCCAGGTCGGCATCGAGCGTCGTCGCGAGCTCGAATCGGCCGACGGTAAGCGCGAGGTCAAGGCAGCAACAGACTGGATCGACACCGTGACCGCCGAGCAGCTCGAGGCGGAAGCTGTGGCAGCTGGCCTCACCGTCGCACCCCAGCGACTCATTCCCGCGACCAGCGAATACATCGGATCGGCGGTGATCTGCCTCAATGGCTGAACGCAGACTGCGGATTGCGGCGCTCTATCCGCAGCAGATGAACATCTACGCCGACCGCGGCAACATCGCGGTGCTCGAGCGGCGCTGTCAGTGGCGCTCGCTCACAGTCACCGTCACTGCGGTCGGGCTAGGCGAGCCACTTGACGGCGACCAGTTCGACCTGATCTACCTCGGTGGCGGCCAGGATGACGACCAACGCCGCTGCGCCGCCGACCTAATCGAGAACAAACGTGACGGGCTGATCGCCGCCGCCGAACGCGGCTCAGTCTTGCTCGGCGTCTGCGGTGGCTATCAGCTCTTCGGGCACTGGTACGAGCTAGGCGACGAGCGCATCGCCGGTGTTGGCCTGCTCGACGTTGAAACCGTCCGCAGCGACGGCCCGCGCCTAATTGGCAACGTTGCGATCGAAGCGCAGCTTGCTGGCGGCGCTGCTGGCGTGCTGGCGGGGTTCGAAAACCACGCTGGCCGCACGCGGCTCTTGGGCGGCGCGGAGCCGCTTGGTCGCGTGCTCAAAGGACACGGCAACGACGGCAGCTCCGGGAACGAGGGCTGCCGCTCCGGCAACGTAATTGGCACCTACCTTCACGGGCCACTGCTGCCAGCCAACTCGTGGTTCGCTGACTGGCTGATTGGTACCGCGTTGGGCGATGGGACTGATCTCAGCCCGCTTGACGACGCGCTCGAGCTCGAAGCTCACCGCGCCGCCTGCCGCGCCGCCGGAATCAGCGCCGCCTGAAGGGTTCAGCTGCCGCTTGAGCCGAAACCCTGCTCGCCGCGTGAGCTTTCGCTGAAAGACTCGACCTCCAAAGGCGTGAGCAGTGCCACCGGAAGTACGACCAGCTGTGCGATCCTCTCCCCCGCCTCGAGCGTGACGGCTAGTGCGAGGTCGGTATTGAGCAGCAGTACCTGAAGCTCGCCGCGATACCCCTCGTCGATTAGGCCCGGCGCATTGACTATCGAGATTCCCTGCTTCGCCGCGAGGCCTGAACGGGGAACAATCAACCCCGCGTGTCCGGCTGGCAGCTCTATCGCGATCCCCGTCGGAACACGAGCCCGCTCGCCGGGCCCAATCTCGACTCGATCGAGGCAGCAAAGGTCTAGGCCCGCATCGCCGGGATGAGCGCGCGATGGCAGTACCGCACGCGGATCGAGCTTCTGGCATTGAAGTTCGGTCATCCGCCACCGGCTGCCGGAACAACGGCGAATCGCTCGTAACGCTCCGCGACGTCGGCCGAGAGCATCGCGTGGACGCGAACCCCGTCTGCCGTGTCGTCGCGCTCAATCTGAGCAGCGAGTGTGTGAAGCTCAGCTAACTCGGCGCCGGCCGAGAACGGCAGCAGAAGGTCAACCGCGCGCATCTCGGACAAGAAGACCGCTTCAATCCGCTGGCAAAGCTCGTCGAGGCCGACGCCCTCGAGCGCTGAGATCAGTACTGCTCCTGGGTGCAGCAGCCGCAGCTGTGTGATTCGATCGTCGTCGGCCTGGTCGATCTTGTTGCAGACCAGCAGCCTCGGCTGGTCGCCGGCCCCGATCTCCTCAAGCGTCATCTCGACGGTAGAGAGCATCTCGGCCATCAACTCCTCTGGTGCCGAGGCGTCGACTACATGAACGATCAGGTCAGCGCGGCGAGTCTCCTCAAGCGTTGCGCCGAACGCCTTCACGAGCTGGTGCGGGAGCTTTCGAATGAAACCGACGGTGTCGGTCGCGAGCACCGTCCGGCCTCCCAGCTGCATCACTCGCGTCGTTGGATCCAGCGTGTGGAAGAGTCGGTCGCGAACCTCGACGTCGGCACCAGTAAGCGCAGCCATTAGCGTCGATTTGCCTGCGTTTGTGTACCCGGCGAGAGCAAACATAGGCAGCTTCGTCCGTTCGCGTTCAGCTCTCATCGTCTGGCGCGCATCTCCGACCGCTTTGAGCCGCCGCCTCAGCGCCGAGATCCTGTCGCGGGCCAGACGACGGTCGGTTTCGATCTGGCTCTCCCCCGGGCCGCGGGTGCCGATGCCGCCACCGAGCCGCTCGAGGTGGGTCCACAGCCCGCGCATGCGAGCAAGGTTGTATTCCAACTGCGCCAGCTCAACCTGAAGCTTGCCGTCTGCGGTGTGCGCGTGCCCGGCGAAGATGTCGAGAATTACGGCCGTACGATCGACAACCGGAATCTTCAGCTCAGCTTCCAAGTTGCGTTCCTGGCGCGGAGTAAGTTCGTCATCGCAGACGATTACGTTGGCGTCCGCTGCCTTCGCCAGCAGCGCAACCTCCTCGAGCTTGCCGGAGCCGAGATAAGTATTCGGATGGACCGTTTCGCGCCGCTGCGTTACCTCGCCGACAACGGCCACTCCTGCGGTCTCAAGCAGCTCATACAGCTCCTCGAGATCGGGCTCCTCGGGCGACGCTGCGATGCAGAAAGCCCTTTGTTTGGCGCGCCCTTCTCGTTCGCCTCCGGCGGCGCGTGGGGCCGAGCTACGGCCGTGGCGATTGCGCTCCTGCACGAACCTCGCAGTGTAGAGCGCGCGGCGGGTAGGTGGCGATTAATCGAAGCTGGCGCCAGAGGACCAACATTCGCCTGCTCGGCGCGCTAGCGTCGAACCGGTGAGCGACGAACTTGCAAGCCGAATCGGCGCTAGGACGCTTGAATTGATCGATATTGCCTCGCCCTCCCGTGGCGAACAAGCGATCGCTGAACACGTCAGCTCGGTGCTGACCAACGGCGGTGTTGAGGTGCGCGATCTAGGCGATTGCTGCCTAGCCGCCGGCACTCAGCAACGTGCCGATCGGCCTTTTGTTCTGCTCGGGGGTCACTTCGACACGGTCCCTGCCCAAGGCAATATTCCTGGCTCGATCGACACGACCGCCGTACACGGACTCGGAGCCTCGGACATGAAGGGCTCTCTGGCAGTGATGATTGAGCTCGCTTTGGCGGGCGCCGGCACCACAGCGGACGACCGTAGCGTCGATTTCGGGTTTCTTTTCTTTAGCCGTGAGGAGCTACCCGCGAGCGAGAGCTCGCTAACGCCGGTACTCGCAGCCAACCCGTCGTTCCAGAGCGCAGACTTGGCCGTGATGATGGAGCCAACGGCCAACGTCATTCAGGCCGGATGTCTAGGCAACTGTGGCGCGAACTGGACCTTCACCGGCCGCAGCGGCCACTCCGCCCGCCCGTGGCTGGCCGACAACGCTATCGACCGGCTCGCCGAGGGCCTCTCGGCAATTGCGGCGATTGAGCCGATCGAGCACGAGTTTGAAGGCCTGACCTTTCGCGAAGTGATCTCCGTCACCAGCGTCCAGGGCGGGATCGCGCGCAACGTGATCCCCGCCGAAGCGACGGCATACGTCAACTACCGCTTTCCCCCGGGCATGTCGCTCGGCGACGCAGAGGCGAGGCTCAGATCGATCTGCGAACCCTTCGGGACGATTGAGATTGAGGGCAGCTCGCCATCAGGCGCAGTGACGATCGATTCACCGGTCATCGCCCGGCTCGCCGAAATCGTTGGCGCGCCACTTGAGCCGAAGCAGGCATGGACGCCGGTTGCAGAGTTTGACCAGGCCGGTATCGCAGCTCTCAACTTTGGCCCCGGGGCACCGTCTGCCGCGCATGCGGTCGATGAAAGCGTGAGCCTTGATGCACTTGCTCGTTGCTACCGCGCGCTGGAGCGCCTCGCCGGACCGTCTGCGTAATGGAGATTCATCCGCTGATCGAGGAGCTCGGCTCCTACCCGTACAACGAACTCTCCGACGCCCGCGCAGCGCGTGAAGCGAAAGGCCTCTCTGTCATCGACTTCGGCATTGGCGTGCCGCGCGAGCCGACACCGGCCTTCATCCGTGAAGCGCTCACCACCGCGGCGCTGGAAGAGGAGTACTCGAGCTACCCGCTTGCGAGCGGCCTGCCCGAGCTGCGCGAAGCGATTGCTAACTGGGCCGAGCGGCGTTATGGGGCGCGACTCGATCCTTCGATAGAGGTGCTTCCAACTCTCGGCAGCAAAGAGGCGATCTACCACCTCGCTGGGCTGCTGCTCTGGAAGGACAGCGCCCGCGACCTGGTCGCTGTGACGACCCCCGGCTATCCGGTTGCTGGCCGCAGCACCCAGCTCGCCGGCGGTCACGTGCTCGACCTGCCGCTCGATCGGCAGTCCGATTGGCTGCCAAACATTGATGCGATTCCGGACGAGGCGTGGCGCAGACTGGCAGTGATCTGGATCAACTCGCCGAACAACCCGACCGGTGCCGCAGCGCCGCTCGCGTTCTATGAGCAGCTGGCCGAGCGCTGCCGCCGGCACGGCGTTGTGCTCGCATCCGATGAGGCCTACAGCGAGATCTATCTTGGCGATGACAAGCCCGCTTCGGTGCTCGAGCTCGCGGACCCGACACACATCTTGGCCTTCAACTCGCTTTCGAAGCGATCGGCGATGGCTGGCTACCGCTCCGGCGCGGTCTGCGGCGACCCGCTCCTGATCGGAGCAATGAAGGACGTGCGGCCAAG
>JBAXGJ010000035.1:0-9025 GCA_037139475.1 Actinomycetes bacterium | reverse complement strand
GAGCCTCTTTCCGGCCCATCGACGAAGAAGGAATTATGAAGGTACGACCGTCGGTCAAGCCGATGTGCGAAAAATGCAACGTGATCAGGCGCAAAGGCGTTGTCTTTGTGATCTGCCCGAACCCGCGACACAAGCAGCGTCAAGGATAAATATCTAAATGGCTCGTATTGCAGGAATCAATATTCCACTCAACAAGCGCGTTGAGATTGGCCTCACCTACATCTATGGAGTCGGCCGCTCGACCTCCAACGCGATGCTCAAAGAGGCCGGAATCAACCCAGATACTTACGTGCGCGACCTAACCGAGGACGAGGTCGCGAAGCTGCGCACCGCGGTTGACGGCGACATCCTCGTCGAGGGTGACCTTCGCCGCGAACGCTCACAGAACATCAAAAGGCTTGGCGAGATCGGCTGCTACCGCGGCATCCGCCACCGCCGCGGCCTTCCGGTCCGCGGTCAGAAGACCAAGACCAACGCCCGTACCCGCAAGGGGCCGAAGCGGATGCAGGTCGCCGGCAAGAAAGCCGCAACAAAGACATGAGGAACTAAGTGCCCGCTCCCAAACGCCCAGCCCGTGGCCGCCGCAAGGTCAAGAAGAACATCCCTGTCGGTCAGGCTCATATCAAGACGTCGTTCAACAACACGATCGTCTCGCTTACCGACCTGCAAGGCAACGTGATCGCTTGGGAATCTGCCGGTGGCGCTGGCTTCAAGGGCTCGCGCAAGTCGACTCCGTTCGCCGCTCAGGTAACGGCCGACTCGGCGGCGCGCAAGGGAATGGAACAGGGACTTCAGAAGGTCGACGTTTACGTCAAGGGCTCGGGCTCCGGCCGCGAGACTGCGATCCGCTCACTTCAGGCCGCAGGGCTTGAAGTGATCAGCGTGCGCGACGTAACGCCGCAAGCCCACAACGGATGCCGGCCGCGTAAGCGCCGCCGCGTATAGGGGGCGACTGAACAATGGCTCGCGATACTTCACCTCAGTGCAAGCAGTGCCGCCGCGAAGGCGAGAAGCTCTTCCTCAAGGGCGAGCGCTGCCTGACCGACAAGTGCTCATTTGAGCGCCGCGCATACCCGCCAGGCGACCACGGCCGTGGCCGTCAGAAGCAGAGCGAGTACCGCGTGCAGCTGCGCGAGAAGCAGAAGGCCCGCCGCTACTACGGCGTTCTTGAGACGCAGTTCCGCCTCTACTACGACCGCGCTAGCCGTCAGGACGGAATCACCGGCGAGAACCTGCTGCAGATGCTCGAGCGCCGCCTCGACAACGTCATCGTCCGCCTCGGCTTCGCCGGCTCGCGTCGCCAGGCCCGCCAGATGGTCCGCCACGGCCACTGGACAGTCAACGGCCGCCGTGTTGACATCCCAAGCTTCCAAGTCCACGAGGGCGACATCATCGCGCTCAAGGGCGGAAGTCCGGCTGAGCCGGTCGTCCGTGGGGCTACGGAGCTAACGGCACAGGTGCCGGCCTGGTTGCAGGCCGACCACGAGTCGTTGACAGCAAAGATTCTGCGTGCCCCCGAGCGTCGTGAAATCACGACGCCGGTGCAGGAACAGCTCATCGTCGAGCTGTATTCGAAGTAGCAGCAAAGTTTTGCGTTTGCCTCCGCTTGCGGGGGCGGCGCGCCCGGCGGTCGCCTGAAGCTTGGCGCCGCACCGATTACAACCACAGGATAAATCGCCAAGATGCTCGACTTCCAGATTCCTCGCATTACAAGTGACACCAGCGACGAGAACAGCGGCTCGTTCGTAATTGAACCGCTCGACCGTGGCTTCGGCTACACCTTCGGCAACTCGCTGCGTCGCGTGCTGCTCAGCTCGCTCTCCGGCGCTGCCGTGACAAGCGTCCGAATTGAGGGCGTGCGCCACGAGTTCTCATCGATCGAGGGCGTAACCGAAGACGTCACCGACATCATCCTCAACTTGAAGGGGATCGTTTGCCGGATGCACTCCGACGCGAGCGAGGTTGAAGCACCGCTCGTAGTCACCGGCCCGGGCGAGATCAAGGCCAAGGACATCGACCTGCCTGCCGGCGTCGAGATCCTCAACCCCAACATTCACATCGCGACGCTCGAAGCGAAGACGAAGCTTGAGATCTACTTGACGATCGGCCGCGGCCGTGGTTATCGCGTAGCTGAGGACAACAAGACCGACGACCAGCCGATCGGCGTTATCCCGATCGACTCGCTCTTCTCGCCGGTGCAGCGCGTCGCCTACGCCGTTGAGCAGGCTCGTGTCGGTCAGCGCACCGACTTCGACAAGCTGACGATCGACATTGAGACCGACGGCTCGCTCGACCCGCAGACCGCTCTGCGCGAGGCATCAGAGATTCTGATCTCGCAGCTGGCGATCTTCACCGATGAGGACCGAATCGAAGAGCTCCGCGCCGGCCCTGTAAACCAGCTCGACTCGGCTGGCATCGGCGTAATCCCCGGCGCCCCGCCGCTCGCCGCTGGTGGCCCGCTCGACGACATTCTGATCGAGGAGCTGGAGCTTGGCGTTCGTTCGTACAACTGCCTTAAGCGCGCCGGCATTCAGACGATCGGTGATCTGCTCTCGAAGTCCGAGGCTGAGCTCAACGCGATTCCGAACTTCGGCAAGAAGTCAATCGATGAGGTAATCGAAACGCTGGCCGCGCGCGGTCTCGCGCTTCGCGACGACTGAGGACCGAAACCATGCGCCACCAGAAAACCCGCCACAAGCTAAGCCGCAGCCCTTCGCATCGCAAGGCGATGATGCGCAACCTCTGCAAGGAGATCATTGAGCACGAGCGGATCAAGACGACCGAGGCGAAGGCCAAGGCCGTCAAGCCCGAGGTTGAGCAGCTGATCACGCTGGCCAAGCGCGGCGATCTCCACGCCCGCCGTCAGGCACTCTCAGCGCTGGGGCAGGACGCAACCGCTGTGCACAAGCTTTTCACTGAGGTCGCTCCGCGCTACACAGAGCGCCCGGGCGGCTACACGCGGATCCTCAAGCTTGGGCCGCGGCGCAGCGACTCAACCGAGATGGTCTATCTCGAACTGGTCTGAGTCGCCCCGCGTAGCTTCAGCGGCCGTGTCGCCAGCACCGCGCTCTATGCTCGCTTTGAGCGCGCGATGAAGGTTCTTCTAACCAACGACGACGGCATCGAAGCCGAGGGGCTGCAGACGCTGCGCGCGGCGCTGGCTGCTCTGCCCGAGATAGAGCTGGTGACGATCGCCCCCGACGGCAATCGCTCGGCCTTTGCGCGCAAGATCACAACCCATAAACCGCTTTGGATCGAAGAGATCCGATTCGATGACGGCAGCGTTGGCTACGCAACGGAGGGGACGCCGGTCGACTGCGTGCGCTTCGCCACGCTCGGCCTGGTCGAAGGTTTTTATCCCGAGCTGATCGTCTCGGGAATCAACCACGGCGCCAACCTCGGCGACGACGTGACTTATTCCGGCACGGTCGCCGCAGCGCTTGAAGGCGTTCTGCTCGGGATTCCGGCGATTGCTGTTTCGCAGCAGTCGACGAGTCGCGAGATGGACTTTCGCTGGGGTCGCCACTTCGATTTCGCTGCCGGCGCCGAGTTTGTTGCGCGGCTGGCGCAGCACCTCGGTCACACGCCGCTGCCGGAGGGCACGCTGATCAACGTCAACGTGCCTGGTGGCAGCCCGACTGGAGTCGAAGTAACCCGGCTCGGCAAGCGGATCTACCGCGACGAGCTGAAGCTGCAAGAGCAAGGCGAGCCCGGCCGTCGTCGCTTCTCTATCTACGGCGAGGATCATGGCTTTAAGGATGAAGCGGGAACAGATCTCGCTGCGGTAGCTGCGGGGAAGATTGCCGTTACGCCGCTGCACTTCGACTTGACCTACGAACCCGGAATTGAGGCGCTCGGCGCCCGCGATCTAAGCCAGCTGCTGGAAGCTGGCGCGACAGGAGCGAAGTGAGCGCTGCCGCCGACCGCGCCGAGCAGCTCCGCGCCGAGCTGCGCGGCCACAACGAGCGCTACTACGTGCAGGACGATCCCTCGATCGGTGACGATCAGTACGACGCGCTGCTCGATGAGCTGCGCGAGCTCGAACGTGACAACCCCGAGCTCGTCACGGCTGATTCGCCGACGCAGCGGGTTGGCGCCGAGCCGGTAAGTGCGCTCGAGAAGGTGACTCATCCCCAGGCGATGTTCTCGCTCGCCAACGCCCGCAGCCCGGAGGAGTTTGACGCCTGGGTGCTGCGGATGCGCAACCATCTTGCGCGCGAAGGCATCGAGGATGCCGCCTTCCAGTATGTCTGCGAACCGAAGGTTGACGGGCTAGCAATCTCGATCGTCTACCGCGACGGCGTGCTGGAGCGGGGAGCAACGCGCGGCAACGGCGAAGTTGGCGAGGATGTAACGCACAATCTGCGCACGATTCCGACGGTTCCGCTGAGCATCGCGGACGCGCCATCAATGATCGAGGTGCGCGGCGAGGTCTACATGTCGCTGGAGGGCTTTCAGAGCCTCAACGAGCGACGCGCCAGTGACGGCAAGCCGACCTTCATGAACCCGCGCAATGCCGCAGCAGGGACGCTGCGCCAGCTCGATCCGCGCCTCGCCGCCGAGCGGCCACTATCGCTCTGGGCCTACGGCGTCGGCGCCTGCGAGGGGATCAGCTTTAGCTCGCAATGGGAGACGCTCGAATGGCTGCGCGAGCGCGGCTTCCCGGTCAACAGCGACATTGAACGGCTCGCTAGCGAGCAAGAGGCGATCGAGCGCTGCTTGCAGTGGCAGCAGCGGCGTGGCGCGCTCAACTTCGAGATCGATGGCGTCGTAATCAAAGTTGATGACGCCGAGCAGCAGAGGCGGCTGGGCGTGGTCGGCCGCGACCCGCGCTGGGCTGTGGCCTGGAAGTTCCCGCCGACAACGAAGATCACACAGCTCAGGCAGATTGAGTGGAGCGTCGGCAAGTTTGGCGATCTGCATCCGTTTGCCGTGCTCGAAGCGGTTGAGGTAGGTGGTGTGGTCGTCCAGCACGCCACGCTCCACAACGAGGAGGATCTGATCCGCAAGGACGTGCGCCCTGGCGACGAGGTGATCATCCTGCGCGCAGGTGATGTGATTCCTCAGGTGGTTTCGCCAGCGCCTCACGCCGCTGAGCGCAAAGGTCGCAGCGGGCCGGTTAGCGCGCCGAAGAAGTGCCCTGTCTGCGGCGTGGCGACGATCAAGCCGGAGAACTCGGTCTTCACGAAATGCCCAAACCGCGACTGCGAGGGAAGGCGCGAGGCGCTGCTCACGCACTTCGTCTCGCGCGGGGCGATGGACGTTGACGGGCTCGGTGAGAAGCTCGTCGTGATGCTGCTCGAAAAGGGGCTGATTGAGAACGCCGCCGACCTCTATTCGCTTGGCGTCCCAAAGCTCGCGCAGCTCGACGGAATGGGCGAGCTATCAGCGCAGGGGATTGTTGATTCGCTAGAGGCTTCGAAGGCGCGCCCCTTCGCCAGCGTCCTCTTCGCACTCGGAATCGAAGGAGTCGGCGAGGTCACCGGCCGTAGCCTCGCGCAGCGGCTTCGCACAATCGAGGCGCTGCTAGCGGCAGACGTCGAGGAGATCGCGCAGACGCCAGGAGTCGGGCCAATCGTCGGTGAGCTGATCACGACCCAGCTCGCAGACCAGCAGATGCGGGGGCTGATCACTGAGCTCCAGGCTGCCGGGCTGCAGTTCGAGCAGGAAGGCCCGCCGCCAGGCGAGGGCCCATTGGCAGAGAAGACGTTCGTCTTGACCGGCACGCTGCCGACGCTGACGCGCGAGCAGGCGAGCGAGAAGATCCTTGCCGCGGGCGGCCGCGTCACTACCTCAGTCTCAAAAAAGACCGATTACCTTGTCGCTGGCGAAGCGGCCGGCTCAAAGCTCGAGAAGGCCGAGCGGCTTGAGGTCACTGTTCTCGACGAAGCTGCGCTGCTGGCTCTGCTGCCCGCAGACTGAGCTGCGGGCTAACCGCCGTAGCTGGCGATTGCCTGGACGGCACTGTCCTGCAATCCGCGCGCACGGTCGGGCGCGACGCTGTTCATCAGCATCGAGAAGACGATCACGTGGCCGTTCTCCGCTAGGCAGAGGCCCGATAGGCCACTGACGTCGCTCAGTGTTCCCGTCTTTCCGCGGCAGTTGCCTTCGGCTGCGCTTCCGTTCATCCGCCCGGCGAGCGTTCCGCTGCGGCCAGCAACGGCGAGTGAGTCCTCAAACGTTTGATGCTGAGGGTCGTTGTGCATCGCGGTCAGCAGCGCCACGACCTCGCGCGGTGATGTGCGGTTGGCTCGCGAGAGGCCTGAGCCGTCGCTGATCTGTGGCGCGAGGCCAAAGCGCCTAAGGAACGAGCGCATCACGCCAGCGCCGGCGCTCGTAGTTCCGGTGCCGCCAAAGCGCGCGCCAAGGTTCTTGACCAGCATTTCGGCGAGGAAGTTGTCGGAAGGAATGTTCGTCATCGCGATCAGGTCGCTGACCGTCGGCGAGCGCAGCAGTGAGATCCGCTTCGCTCCGCTCGGCGCCTTCCCGGTGCGGGCCGCCACACCGCGCGTAACCTTGAGGCTGCGCAGCTCCTGCGAGAGTGCGTTTGCCGCCGCTAGCCCGGGGTTCCCGTAGTCGCCCGAGCCACGGTTGAGAACCAACGCGCCGAGTGAGCCGCCGATGTAGCCGTCGACGCTCCAACCACTCGCTGGCCCGCCGCGCCGCTTATCAAAGCGCGACTCGTCGCCAACGACTCCGCCTGAGAGCTTCTCGATGCCAGCGCGCTGAACGGCGCGCCCAAGCGAATCAATATCGTCGCTGCCGAAGGTCGGGTCGCCGCCGCCGCGAAGGATCAGGTCGCCGCTGAGCAGGCCGTTCGCGTCGATCGTGCCGCTGGTCAGCAGCTCAGTGCTTAAGCGCGCCGATGGGCCAAAGCGCCCGAGCGCCGTCGCGGTCGTGTAGAGCTTCTCGTTCGAAGCCGGGACGCGGGCCAGATCGGCGCGGGCTGCATAGAGCGGCTCACCGGCAGTGAGGTCGGTCACGAACGCACCGCTGCTCGCGCCGGAGTGCAGCAGCGCAGCGGCGATCCGCTTCTGAACTTCAGCTTTTGAGAACGCTAGCGCTGGCGTCGCGGGGCTCACTGAGCCGACGGCAGCCAGAACTGCGCAGAGCAGCGCAAAGCGCTTAATCCACGTCACAAGAGTGAACGGTAGCGGGCACACAGGACCGGCTGCGCAGGTTCGCCTGCGCAGCTAGTGGCAGCCCTTCGACCTGCCCCAACCCCTAGAATGAATGTTAATGGCAGATGTCGTGAAGCTCTCCAGCGCCAACCGCAAACCACCCCGCGGTGGCAAGAAGAATCGGCCGGAGAAGACGGCGCTGGTGCTTGGCGGCGGCGGCATGACAGGCGCCGTGTATGAGATTGGTGCGCTGCGCGCGCTCGATCTGACGGCCGTCAATCGCAGCGTCAACGAGTTCGACATTTACGTCGGCACCAGCGCGGGGGCCTTCGTCGCCGCTCTGGCCGCCAACGGCGTCACGCCTGAAGAGATGATGCGCGTCGTCAACGGCCAAAAAGTAGGCTCTTTTCGCGACATCAGCCCCAGCACGATGCTGCGTCCTAATCTGCTCGAATACGCCCGAACCGGCGCTCTTCTTCCGCTCCGCCTTGGAAGGCTAGCCCGCGACCTAGCGCCGCGCTGGCGTCACCTCTCAGCGATGGATCTGCTGCTTGGCCTCAGCGAAGATCTTCCCTCCGGTATCTACAGCGGGTCCGGGCTAGAGAAGTACCTCAAGGAAGTTCTCAGCGACCCCGAGCGGACCGATGACATCCGCGCGCTTGGCTGCGAGCTGTACCTGACGGCGACCGACCTCGATTCGTGCGAGCGGATTGTCTTTGGCGAAGAGGGATGGGACGACGTGCCGATCTCGCGCGCCGTGCGCGCCTCGGCTGCGCTGCCGATGGTCTTTAAGCCGGTCAAGGTGAAGGGCCGCGAACTCGTCGATGGCGGGATTATCTCGACGACAAACGTTGATATCGCGGTTGCTGCCGGGGCAACAATGGTCGTCGTCGTCAACCCGGTCGTGCCGCTGATTATCGATCAGGAAGCTGAGCCCGATCACGGGCCCGGCGAGCGCGCCAGCCACGTCAGCGACATGGGGATCGCTCAGATTGGCTACCAGACCTTCAAGCTGCTCGCCTATCAGCGCCTGCACGAGATGGTCGATCAGTGGGAGCAGAAGTACCCCGACGTTGACATCATTCTGATCGAACCTGAGGCCGACGACATGCTGATGTTCCAGACCTCAATCATGGATTTCAGCAAGCGGATTGAGATCGCCCGCCACGGCTTCCAGTCGGTGACCGTCAAGCTGGCCGAGCATTACGCGGAGTACAAGGAGATCTTCGGCCGCCATGGGATCGAGATCTCGGCAGACCGCGTCAAGAAGGTCGTCAAGCACGTCACGCGCGAGCAAGAGAAGACGCGCGCTTGGCGCCGGATTCTCGAGCAGACAACAAGCACTCTGCTGCGCCAGTCGGCCGACGAGACGATCGATGAGATCGCAATGCCGCCCGCCACTAAGGCCGCGCCACGCCGCGCCGCCAGCCGCAGCTAGAGAGCGCCGCTAAGCGCGCGTAGCAGCCGGTCGCTAGCAGCGCTGTCCTGAATTGCCACGCGGATTCGCTGCGCGTCGCCGAGCGTGCCACCGGCGCGGACGATCACGCCGGCTTTCGCAAGGCGCCCAGAGAGTTCGGCCCCGTCGACGCCTTCGGCTGCCAGCCACAGCAGATTCGCTTCGCTCGGAGGCCCAAGCTCGAGCGGCAATTCGGCCAGTTCACGGCGCAGCCGCAGCCGCTGCTCGGCGACGGTCGCGGTCCGCTCAGCGATCACACCGCTGGCGTGGCGCAGCGCCTCGAGTACCCCGGCCTGCGTCAGCTCGCCGATTCCCAGCGGTGGCCCGATCGCGGTCAGTAGCGCTTCGCTTCCCGGCCCGCCGATCGCGTAACCGCAGCGCAGCCCGGCCAGGCCCCAGGCCTTCGAGAAGCTGCGGAAGATCAGCAGCCGCGGGTGGCGCTCGCAAA
>JBAXGJ010000034.1:0-9145 GCA_037139475.1 Actinomycetes bacterium | reverse complement strand
TGCGCGACACGACGGAGTGGACCGAGACCGTTCACTCGGGCTGGAACTCGCTCGTTGATCTTGACGCGGCGGCGGCGATTGCGGCGCTCGAACTGGCGCCGAGCGGCGAGCGGCCCGACTGTTATGGCGACGGCCACGCGGCCGACGCAGTTGTCGCGGCGATCAGCTCGCTGGCGGCGTAGTACCCGGTCGCCCGATCCGTTCAACGGTCACGCCGGCAGCGGCAAAGGCTGCCGCATCGATGATCTCGCGCCCGTCGAGAACAACGCGCGCGCCGGGTAGGTCGGCGGCGCTCAGCTGCGCATACTCGGCGTGGTCTGCCTGAACGATTGCGGCGTCGATAGCTTCGAGATCCCACGGCGTTAGCCCCAGCGCGGTCAGCTCATCGTCGCTGTAGAGCGGGTCGCTCACGAGCACAGTGGCGCCGAGCGCTTCCAGCGCTGCGGCTGTGCCAAAGACGCCGCTGAAGGCCGTTTCCTTGACGCCGCCGCGATAAGCGGCGCCCAAGACCAATACGCGGGCGCCCTCAAGGCCGTCAAGCGCCTTCTCAAGCCTCTGCGCGGCGTATGCAGGCATCGCGTCGTTTACGGCCCTTGCGGCGGCTGGGAGCGCCGCATCGGGGTCGCCTTCGAGGTAGAAGCGCGGATAGACCGGGATGCAGTGGCCGCCGACGGCTATCCCAGGGCTGTGAATGTGGCTGAAGGGCTGACTGTTGGCCGCTTCAATCACGCGTTCGACGTCAATTCCTTCGCGGTCTGCGAAGCGCGCCAGCTCGTTGGCGAAGGCGATGTTGATGTCGCGGTAGGTCGTTTCGGCGAGCTTGACCATCTCTGCCGCTTCGGCCGATCCGATCGGCCAGACCTCGGCTTCTAGGAACGAGCCATAGAGCTCGACGCCGCGCGCCTCGCCGGCTTCGCTGAGGCCTCCGACCAGCTTCGGGTATGTAGCGAGGTCGGCGAAGATGCGGCCGCTGAAGACGCGCTCGGGGCTGAAGACGGTGAAGAAGTCCTGCTCTGCTTTGAGCCCGCTCGCGGCTTCGAGCGCGACTGAGATGCGCCCGCGCGTCGTGCCGACAGGGAGTGTCGTCTCGATCGCGACCGTCGTGCCAGCTTGCAGGCCGCCGCCGATCGCAGCGACGGCGGCGTCGAGCGCCGTCCAATCGGGCTTGGCATTCCCGTCAACGGCCAGCGGCGGCACCGCGACGACGAGGTCGGGCCCTTCGGCGACAGCGGCGGTCGTGTCGAGCTGGGCTCGCAGCGCACCACTGGCGATCACCTCAGCCAGAGCCTCCTCTAGCCCAGCTTCACCTGGGAACGGCGGCTCAGCGCTGTTGACCAGCTCAACGACCTGAGGATTGATGTCGCAGCCGACGACGCTGTGGCCGCTGCGAGCGATCTGCACGGCGAGGGGCAGGCCGATCTTGCCCAGCGCAACGACGACGACCTGCATCAGACGCCCGCGGCGTTCGGTGTGACCGTGACCCCGCTGTCGGCGCTCTCGAGCACGGCCTCCGCGCTGGCGAGCGTCTCGAGCCCTTCGGCCAAGGTCACGACCTGCGAGTCGGCCGAGCCGCTGAGCAGGTCAAGGAAGCGGTCGAGCTGCACTCGTAGCGGCTCGCGGCGGGCAATTGCGTAGCGCGTCACGTCACCTTCGCTGACGCCGCGCAGCGACTGCGTGGCTCCCCACTCACTTCCAACGGCGCCATTCTCGTAGAAGGTCAAGTCGGCGGTCAGCGTGTCGGCAACGAGCATCCCGCGCTCGCCAAGTACTCGCGTTCGGCGCACCTTCGTCGGCGAGAGCCAGTCGACGATCGAGTTAAAGCTGACGCCGCTGGTAAGCGCCCCACTGATCAGAACGAGATCCTCGTGCGGCCGACCCATCCGGTTCTGCGTCTGACCGCTGAGTGAAGCGATCGGTGAGCCGCCGAGCCAGCGGACGAGATCGAGGTCGTGAGTTGCAAGGTCTTTGACTACGCCGACGTCGCGAATGCGATCGGGGAACGGGCCGACGCGCTCGGTCGCGATCAGGAAGAGCTCACCGAGCTGGCCGTCGTTGACGCGTTGGCGCAGTTCGATCAGCGCCGGGTTGCAGCGCTCGACATGGCCGACTGCGCCGTGAACCCCGGCCGCCTCAACAACTTCGATCAATTCGCGCCCGGCGGCGGCGCTGGCGGCGATCGGCTTCTCAACCAGCACGCTCGCTCCGCCGCCAGTCACTTCGCGCACGGCAGCGACGTGCTCTTCAGTTGGGACGGCAATGATCGCGAAGTCGAGTGGCCCAGCGGCAAGAAGTTCAGCCACCGAGCTGAAGACCAGCGCCGGGTCGCTTACCGCGCCGTGAATGTCGCCGGCCGGATCAACCGCGCCGGCAAAGGCCACCTGCGGCGTGCTCTGCAGCAGCCTGGCGTGATGGCGGCCGATCATCCCCAGCCCCAAGACGGCGCCGTGCATGGTCGGTTTGTTGTTGGCGTCACCCACGACGCCGTTAGGGTATCGGCCGTGGACGATCACCCTGCAAGCGAGCCGCTCGTCGCAAAATCAGCCTCAGTAGCCGACGACGTCGTATTTGGCGCCAATGTCGTGATCCACGAGGACGTCGTGATCGGCGCAGGCGTTGTGATTCAGGACAACGTTGTGCTCGGCAAGCTGCCGCTGCTGAGCGCCAGCTCCGCCACCCAGGGCGAGGCGCCGGGCTCGCTGACGATCGGCGCCGGGGCAAAGATCTGCTCGGGCGCGATCATCTTCGCCGGGTCAACTATTGGCGAGGGCACGATCATCGGCGACCAGGCCTACATCCGTGAGCGGGCCGTGATCGGCGAGCAGAACGTGATCGGCCGCGCCAGCGGCGTTGACCCCGACGTCGTAATCGGTGATCGCGTCTCGATCCAGAGTTCGGTCTACATCACGGCCGGAACGGTGATCGAGGACGAGGTCTTCATCGGACCCGGCGCGATTACAACCAACGATCGCCTCAGCGGCCCACTCGATGGCCAGCTCGACGGGCCAACGCTCTGCCGCGGCTGCCGGATCGGCGCCGGCGCAATTCTGCTCCCCGGGGTGCGGATCGGCGAGAAGGCACTCGTAGCTGCCGGCGCGCTTGTCAGCTCCGACGTCGCCGACGGGGCGCTCGTCGTTGGCGTTCCCGCGCGAGAGCGCTAAGCCGCGGGAGGGACGTTGTCGCCGCGCCAGATGATCTGGTCGTGGCCGGGGCCAACGCCGACGATGATTACCGGCACGCCAACGAACTCTTCGATGAAGTTGAGGTAGTTCGTCACAGCTTCGGGCAGCTCGTCCTCGCTACGGGCAGCGCTGATCTCCTCGCTCCAGCCCGGCATCTCTGTGTACTTCGCGCCGACGTGGTGGAGCACCGACTGGTGGTAAGGGAAGCTCGTGAACTCAGCCCCGTCGCTCTCGTCGTCGCCGACATATGCGGTGCAGAGCGGCAGCGTCTCGAAGCCACTTAGAACATCGAGCTTCGTGATCGCGAGCGCTGTAAGGCCGTTGATCCGTGCCGCGTAGCGCAGCGCCACTAGATCGATCCAGCCGGTACGCCGCGGCCTGCCGGTTGTCGTTCCAAACTCGCCGCCAGCGGTGCGGATTCGCTCGCCAACCTCGTCATCGAGTTCGGTCGGGAAGGGCCCCGAGCCGACGCGCGTGGCGTAGGCCTTGGCGATTCCCCAAACCTCGTCGATGTCTTTTGGCCCAACGCCGGCGCCGGTGCAGGCCGCACCAGCGATCGGGTTGGAGGAGGTGACGAACGGGTAGGTGCCGTGGTCGATGTCGAGCAGCGCGCCTTGCGCTCCCTCAAAGATCACCAGCTCGTCTGCCTCGAGCGCTTCGTGGATCAAAGTTGTCGTATCGGCGATGAACTGCTCGAGCCGCTTGCCGTAGAGCAGGTACTGCTCGGTGATTGTCTGCAGGTCGAGCGCCGGGTCGCGCTCAAACTCCCTTAGCTGAAGCCGCTTCGGTTCCAGCGCCGCCATCACCTTCTGCTTGAGGATCTTCTCGTCGAGCATGTCCTGAACGCGAATCCCAAGCCGCAGCGCCTTGTCGGCGTAACAGGGTCCGATGCCGCGCCGCGTTGTGCCGATCTCAAGCTTGCCGAGCCGAGCTTCGCCGGCCTGATCGAGCATCAGGTGGTAGGGCATGATCAGATGAGCGTTGGCGCTGAGGCGGAAGTTGCTGACGTCAACGCCGCGCTCGCGCAGCCCGTCGAGCTCGCCGGTCAGTACGCCAGGGTCAACGACAACGCCGTTGCCGATCATGCAGAGCGTGCCGGGGTAGAGGATTCCGGAGGGGATCAGGTGGAACTTCCAGACGTCGTCGCCGCGGACGATTGTGTGGCCGGCGTTGTTGCCGCCTTGGAAGCGGGCGACGATCTGCGCACGCTCCGCCAGAAGATCGACGATCTTCCCTTTTCCTTCATCGCCCCACTGGGCGCCGACTACAACGATCCCTGGCATCAGCGAAGGAGTCTACGAGGCGTTAGGCCAGACGTAGGTCTGGCGCCGGCGGCTGGTCATTGTCACGCATGTCAACGGCCTCGAAACGACGCTGGTCATCACCGAACAGCGGGCAGAGCTCGCACATCTCTTCGAGCCTTGAAACTGTCCGCTCGCCGATCTGCAGGGCAAGCTCGTCGCGCTCAAGATTGGTCGTGACGATGATCGAGCGTTGGGCCTCATAGCGAGCGTTGACGATCGAGTAGAGCTGCTCCAGCACCCAGGCGCTGGTCTTCTCGGCGCCAAGATCGTCGATCTGGAGAAGGTCAATCTCTGCCAGGCGGTCGAGCAGGTCAACGTAGCCACCCTCAGCGTCGTCTTCGAAGGTGCTGCGGATCTCAGCCAGGAGCCGTGGCAGTGAGTAGATCGCTACGCCACGGCGGGCATCTATCGCGGCCTGGGAAACAAGCATCGCCAGTGTCGTCTTGCCGGTGCCGACGCCGCCGAAGAACCAGAGGCCGCGCCCTTCTGCGAGCCGCTCGTCTAGCTGGCGGACATAGCTCTTGACTAGGTCAACCTGCGCCGACGGCATTGAGCTGATCGGTGGCCGGTCGAATGAAGCTCCGCGGTAGCGGCGGGGAATTACTGCTGAGAGCGAGCGCGAGCGCCGCGTGGCGAGCAGCTGGTCACGGCAGTGGCAGGCGACGACGGCATTACCGTCTGGCGTATCGAGCCAACCTGAGTCCTCGCAGTCGTTGCAGGCGTAGCCACTCACGCCGCGTCCACCGCAATGTTGCGGAAGCGTGGGTACTCGTGCTGGAAGCTAAGTTCGACCATCCCAAGCGCGCCGTTGCGGTGCTTACCGATGATGATCTCGCTGACGCCGGGCTTCTCTGAAGCTTCGTGGTTGTAGTACTCGTCGCGGTAGATGAACATCACTAGGTCGGCGTCCTGCTCGATCTGGCCTGATTCGCGCAGGTCCGAGAGCATCGGCCGCTTGTCTGGCCGCGACTCAACTCCACGCGAGAGCTGGGAGAGCGCCACTACAGGAACCTTCAGCTCGCGCGCCAGGATCTTCAGTCCACGGCTCATCTCGCCGACCTGTTGAACGCGGTTGTCGTAGCGACCGTCGGCACGCATCAGCTGCAGGTAGTCGATGATTATCAGCCCGAGGCCGCCTTCATCTCGCAGGCTCTGGTGTAGCCGGCGGGCCTTGGCGCGGATGTCGAGCAGGCCGATGTCTGAGGAGTCGTCGACGTAGAGCTTTGATCGCTCGTACTCACCAGCGACCTTAAGCACGCGCTGCCACTTCTCATCGCGGACGCGGCCTTTGCGCAGGTCATCACCTTTGATCATCGCCTGCGATGCGATGAAACGCTGTGCCAACTCTCCCTCCGACATCTCGAGCGAGAAGAGAGCGACGGCGCGCGGGTTCTTCTTATCGAGCGCGACGTTCTCAGCAATGTTCGTGACCAGCGCCGACTTACCCATCGATGGGCGCGCGGCGATGATGATCAGGTTGCCGGGCTGGAAGCCGCCGGTGATCTGGTCGAGGTCGGCGAAGCCGGAGGGGATCCCTGTGATCGACTCGCCGCGCTTGGCGAGGTCATCCCAGCGCTGGAGCTCTTGGTGGAGCACGTCGCCGACGGGGCGGAAGTCTTGGCCGCCGTCGCCCATGCGGATTTCGAGGATCGAGCGTTCGGCCTCGTCAACAATCTGCTGCGGATCGCCGTCGCGGGTGTAGACGCTCGACTGAATTCGGTAGGAGGTGTCGAGCAGTCGCCGCAGGTGGGCGGTTTCGCGCACGATCTCGGCGTAGCGGCGTAGGTTGCCGACCGCTGGCACAGCCGTAACGAGCGCTTGGATTGCCTCTTCGCCGCCCGCCTCTTCCAGCTTGCCAACCGACTTGAGCTCTTCTGTGACGCTGAGAACGTCGATCTCGCTGCCACGGTCGAAGAGCCCCAGCAGCGCCTCGAAGATCACTCTGTGACGTGTGCGGTAGAAGTCTGCGGCCGTTATCTCTTCTTCAACGACGTAGGCGTAGTGAGCCTTCTCGGAGAGGATGATCGCGCCAAGAATCGCCTGCTCGGATTCGATCGAGTGGGGCGGTAGCGTGGCCTGCGGATCGGTCGGTGATCCCGGTGGCTGAGCGGTCGTTGCCATTACCGATCGAAGCTACCAACGAGGTCGGGTGTCGTGCACACGCTCTTGCCGCAAATGGCGGCAAGTTGTTTCAAAGCCTCTGCTAGCGGGGTGCGCGGCTGTTACTGCTCGGCGACGATCGTCGTGACCGTGGCTTTGATGCCGACGGCGAGATCGATCTCAACGCTGTGCGAGCCGATCTCTTTGATCGGCGCCTCGAGGTGAATCTTGCGCTTGTCGATCTCGACTGCGCGCGCTTCAAGGATTGCGTCGGCGATGTCCTGCGGAGTGACGGAGCCAAAGAGGCGGCCGTCTTCGCCAGCCGGAGCGGTGATCGTTAGCGTCGTGGCGCTGAGCAGATCGGCAAGCTCCTGCGAGTCGTTGGCTGCCTGGGCGCGCTCAGCAGCGGCGGCTTCGTAAGCGATTTCGGCGGCAGCGATAGATGATTCGGTTGCTGCCTGCGCCAGTTTGCGTGGCAGCAGGTAGTTACGCAGGTAGCCCTTCGAAACGACAACCAGCGAGCCCTTGTGGCCGAGGTTGTCAACGTCCTTGAGCAGAATTGCCTCAGGCATCAGTCGCGGTCCCGGTCGCGGTCACGGCCGCGGCGTGGGCGAGTGCCTTCGTTGGCCGGCTCGCCGGCATATGGGATCAATGCAAGTTCCCGCGAGCGCTTGACTGCTTCAGCGAGCTGCGTCTGGTGGCGGCGGCAGAGGCCCGTCATTCCACGCGAGCGAATCTTGCCGCGCTCGGAGGTAAAACGCTTGAGCATCGGCACGTCTTTGTAGTCGATGTGGACGATCTTGTCCTTGCAGCAGGCGCAGGACTTGCGACGACCGCTGATTGGGCCGCCCTTCTTGTCCTTACGGCGCGCTGAATTGGTTTCTTTCTTCTTAGCCACTGAGCTGTCTCTGACTCTCGTTCTTCGTGGAAACGCGCGCCGATCGGCGCGCGCTGGAACACAGTTTCCGCCGGCAGCGTGAAAAAACGCTGCTGCGAGCCAAAGAGTAGCGCTTCAGCGCTATTTACTCAGTCTGCCGCGAGGCTAGAACGGGATGTCGTCTTCGCCAGCGGCTGCCGGAGCACCGGCAGGAGCGGTAGCGAAGTCGCTTGTGTCGGTCGGCACGTCGGAGGCCGGCGTGAAGCCACCCTGTCCGCCGGCTGCGTCATCGCGCGGTCCGCTGAGGAACTGAACGCTGTCGGCGATGATGTCGACTGCCTGGCGCTTGTTGCCCTCAGGCGTCTCCCACTCGCGCCACTCGAGCCGTCCGTCGACGGCGACGCCGCGACCCTTGGCGAGGTACTTGGCGCAGTTTTCACCTTGGGCGCCCCAGACGGTTACGTCGAAGTAGTTCGGCTTGTCGACCCATTCGCCGGATGCGCTGTCCTTGCGCCGCGTGTTGCAGGCGACGCGAAGCTTGCAGACCGAATTGCCGCTTGGCAGAGCCCGCAGTTCAGGATCGGAGGTCAGGTTTCCGGTGATGATCACGCGGTTGATGTTTGAAGCGGCCATAAGAGTCGGTCCTTTCACTGGGCGCCCAAAACGCCCGGATCAGTTTCATTCGTTTAGTGCCGCGAGTCTAAAGCGCGGCTCGGCGACGGTTAGCGATCAAGCCGCAATTTGCGCACTTGTTTTACGGTCGCGTTGCGATTCGTAAATCTGACAGCGCTGTTTAGGCGGCTGGAGCGTCGCCGTCGGCCTGCGCCTCGGCGACTGCCTCTTCGACGACGACCTCAGCGACCGCCTCTTCAACGATCTCTTCGGCGACTGCCTCTTCGACGACGGCCTCAGCGACCGCCTCTTCAACGGCTTCTTCGATCACTGCCTCTTCAACGGCCTCGGCGGCGAGCTCGACTTCGGCGACTACTTCAGCCTCAGCCGGCGCCTCTTGACGCAGATCGGGGGGATCGCCGACGCCTGCGCGCAGCTTGATGATGCGGAAGCGAGTGACGCCGTCGGTAATGCGAAGCGTGCGCTGCAGCTGCTCAAGCACGCTGTTAGGCCCGTGGAACTGGACCAGGTCGTACTCGGCATTGGCCTCATGGTCGATCTCAAAGGCCATCTTGCGATTGCCGTAATCGTGATCGCCAATGATTGAGCCACCCTGCTCGATCATTGCTTTGACGTCGCTGCGAATTTTCGTACGCGTCGCCTGCTCGGCCTTGGGGTCGAGCATCAGCATTAGATCGTAGGTTGGAGCAGGGGCCACCATTCGGCTCGCGACGATAGCAGGGGGTGAACCATTCGGGCCTGTAGCTAAGGGGGTTATCGCCCGTCGCCGGATACCACCAACGCTGCGAACGCCGCTCCAGCTGGCCGCTGCCGCAGCGCTGATCGCGCTCGTATTCGGCCTTCCCCAGCTGCGCCAACGGCCAGCGCCAATTCCTGACCCAACGCCTCGGCCATTGGTTGAAGCCGCAGCGCCCGCGCCGCAGGCTGTGCCGAGCGAAGCACTTGCCAAAGCACCGCGCGATCGGCCCAGGCGCGCCAGTGGTGGCTCAAAGTCTCGACCGAAGCGCCGACCGGCGGGGAAGAAGAGGCGGCCAGCGCAGGCGCCAGCTGCC
>JBAXGJ010000033.1:0-9437 GCA_037139475.1 Actinomycetes bacterium | reverse complement strand
CCGGAGCTTGGCGCCGGCGTGCCCGACGAGCTGCAGCAGGCCGGAGTCGCTGACGATTACAAGCGCGGCCTTGAGGCATCGGCGGCCGAGTACCAGCGCCTTGCCGACGGCGGCCAAGCCGACGCCGCGCCTTACGCGCTCTGCCTCGGCTACCGAATCCGTTTCATCCTCGACTGCAACGCGCGCGAGGCGATGCAGCTGATTGAGCTTCGCTCAGGCCGCGAAGGCCACCCGAGCTACCGCGCCGTCGCGCATGAGATGCAGCGCGCGATTGCCCAGCACCACCCGGCCGTCGCTGCCGCAATGGTCCACGTTGACGATCAGGCCGAACCGCGGCTGGAGCGAATCCTCAGCGAGATGCGCACCGAAGCGCGCAGCAGCTAAGCGAGCTTACTTGCCGCTGATCCGGCCAGCCAACGGCAGAACCAGCGAGCGCGGCGCAATCCGGCCGAGCAGCGCCTGAACTTGGTTCGCCATCCCGGGAATCGCGGTGCGGCTGCCGTTCTCCATCGCGTCGATCGCTTGCCGCGCAACCTCTTCGGCTGAGACGAGCGTGAAGTCGGGAAGCGAATCTTCCATCATCGTGCTGCCGGCGACGCTCGCGAACTCGGTCTTGACCGGCCCGGGGCAGAGCGCCGAGCAGCTTACGCCGGTCCCTGACAGCTCGGCATTCAATGCCTCGGAGAACGAGAGCACGAAGGCCTTCGTTGCCGCATAGCTGGCAAAGCCGGGCAGCGGCTGGAAGGCGGCCGTTGAGGCGACGTTGAGAATCGCGCCGGTGCCGCGCTCGACCATCCCTGGTAGCACGCGAACGGTGAGGTCATGGACCGCTACGACGTTTAGTTCGACCATCTGGCGCTCGCGGTCGGCTTCGTTCTTCACGAGCTTGCCGCTGATCCCGTAACCGGCGTTGTTGCAGAGCCCCGCCAGCGCCGGGCCTGCGCTCAGCCCTTCAATCAGTTCAGCACGGGCGATTGGGTCGCCGAGGTCGCAGGGGATAACGCTCGCCGTGATCTTGTGCTGCTCAGCGAGCTCTGCCGCGAGCTCTTCGAGCCGCTCTGCGCGGCGCGCGACGAGCGTTACGCCGTGGCCGCGCGAAGCGAGCTGGCGGGCCATCTCAGTGCCAATCCCCGACGAAGCGCCGGTTACCAGAACGGTGGTCGAAGCAGATGCGGTTTCTAGAGCCATCGCGCCAGCCTATCGGAGCCGTGCTTGGCTAACGCTTGCGCTTGCGCTTCTTGCGCAGCTGCCCGGCGGTGTCGTCGTCGCCTGCGCCGTTGCTGGCCGCGGCTGGAAGCGTTGGTGCTGGCGCCGAGTCCGGAGGGTTGCCTGAGGCCTTCTGCGCTCGCGCAGCGGCGATGCTCGGCCACGGCTCCGGCTTGCCGCTAATCCAAGCCGGCGGGTTCCGCCCGCCGGGCCAGCGCAGAATGAAGACGAAGCCGACAGTTGCCAGCCAGAAGGCACGCAGAACGCCTTGCTGATCGAGCGGCAGGATGAAGGTGACGCCGACGATCATCGCCAGCACACCCATGAAGCGAGTCAGTAGACCTACGCGCATCGCGTTAAGCCCCAGCATGATGAAGGCGAAGCCGATCGCAAAAGCGCCCAGCTGCCAGAGGATCTGGCCGGCGACGAACGGCCCCCCGGTGAGCGCCTCAGTTGCTTGCAAATTGTTGCCGCCGTTAAAGCTGGCGATGCCGAAGTAGTAGCTCAGCTGCGCGACTGTGCGTCCTACTCCAAAGGCGACGGCGCCAAAGGCTCCTGCGATCAGCGTCAGCTGACCAAAGCCCGGGTTGCGCGCGCGTGTGGCCTTGAAGAGGAAGACGATCACACCGAAGATCAGCAGCGAACCAATCCCGTAGAGAATCGTGCCGACGATCGGCATCGTCAGTCGGCTGCTCAGCCACTCGGCTTGAAGCGCAATTCGCCCCGGCGGGATTGGGTTACCGGCGATCAGGTCGCGGATCGCGTCGGTCGCCGTGACCGCTTCGTTGTCGAAAGTGGGTAGCCCCGAGAGGGAGAGGCTCGAGAGCGTCGCGCCAATGATCGTCAACAGGCCAGCGGCCCAAGCGCAGGCCGCGGCGCGTTTGCGGTTGGCGGCTTCCCAGGCCAGCGTGATCTGGGGATCCTGCGGCGGTCCGGGCGGCGCCTTCTGCGGAAGTAGTGGGCTCATCGAGGGGGAAGTCTACGCGCCGCGGGGCTCAGTCGAGCAGCGCCTCAGCAGCATCGGCCAGGTCGGCTGCTGCGCGTTGCGCGGAGTTGCCGAGTAGCTGGTCAAGCTCGGCGGCAATTCGCACTAGCGGTGCTGAGGCAGTGGGGGTCGAAACGATCTGAATCGGCAGCTCACAAGCTCGCAGCTGCGCGTGCGTTAGTTCCAGGCTCGCTAGTCCACCGTAATCGGCGAAGCAGGCGCCGCTGTTCTGCTGAGCGCTCGCAAGCAGCTCTGCGTCTGCGCCCTCCCCGAGTAGCGCGGCGATTGCTTCGTCGCGGCTACCAGCAAGCAGCGCTACTTCGATCGCGCCGCGCTGGTCAGCCAGTTCGCGAGTCGAGTCGACGTCGAGCGAATAGAGCGGAGCGTCAACTAGCGCCGCTCCGCTGATCAGATCAGCGTGGCGCAGGCAAAGGTCAAGCGCGATCAGCGCGCCAAAGCCGACTCCCACCAGCAGCGTGGGGGCGGCATCCAGGGCGCCAAGCAGCGCCGCCGCATCTTCACTCTGCTCGGTCACGGTCGTCGCGAGGTATGGGTCCGGCGCCTCGCTGAGTCCGTAGCCACGGCGGTCGTAGCCAATCACGCGGCTGCGGCCGGTCAAGCCCGCGAGCTGGCGACCGAGCAGCTCACCGCTGCCGCCGATGCCGTGGATCGCCAGCACGGGCTGCCCTTCGCCGCTACTTAGGTAGTGAAGCTGGACTCCCACACCCTCGGCGATCGGCGGCATCGCTAGAATTACAGCATGGAAGGCCCTGGCGGACTTGGTGACATCTTCGGTGACCCGGACGAACTTCAGCGCCGCATGGCTGAGTTCGCCGAGCAGATGTCGAGCCAGCAGACGCTCGCGTGGGCCGATAACGCGATCAAGCTCGCTGTTGACATGACGGTCGCCGCAATCGGCCGCCTCAACGTGCAGGGCACCAACGCCGAACAGGCCGAGCAGATTCGCTCACTGATGGCAACCGTCTTCCCTGAGGCCGTCGCGCTGGTTCGCGAAGCGCGTCAGGGCCTGCGCTAGTCCCCGCGAGCAGCTTTCTCTTCGGCGCGGTGCGCCTTGCCGGCCCGCTTCACGTCTCCAAATGAGCGGAAGCCGAAGATCGTCAGCAGTGCGAGGAAGCCAACAGCGATTGAGATCACGGCGATCGCTACCTGCTGGCCTACGGAGTAGGCGGCGACGGCCGCGGCCGTCCCAAAGACCGTCACCAGCAGCGCCTGCTGCACGCCTGCCCCTCCAGGAGTGAATGGCACCAGCGCCGCGACGGCGTTGATCCCCAGCACCAGCATCACGTTGCGCACCGAGCCGCCGATCCCAAAGGCGTCGAGCAGCAGCCAGAATGCCGTGCAGCGCAGCAGCCAGCCGCCGAACTGCACGAGCCAAACCTCGCGCAGATAACGGCGCCAGTCGCTCAGAATCGTGAATCCCTGCCGAACGTTGAACCAGAAGGCGACGACACGGCGCGAGAGAAAAGCGAATGCGACGAGCGCCGCCAGCGTCAGCCCGGTGACGATGAAGAGCGTCAGCTGCGGGTCGGTAGAAAGGAACGAAAGGTCGAGCGTGCCCAGCTTCGGCAGCTCGGGCGTGTTCGGAAAGACGCCCTGCGTGAAGGCGAAGGCAAGAACCGGGATTGCGATCGTCAGGTCGAAGATCGACTCAACGACAAATGCGGCGCCGATCGCCGGATATGTCGAATCCGGTACCGAGACCTTGACGAGGAAGAACTTGATGATGTCGCCACCGCGGGCAGGCACGACGTTGTTGAAGCCGTAGGCGGCAATGTAGGCGCCCCAGATGTTGCGGTAGGGGATCGGCGAGTCGGGGTAGGCGGCGCCGAGCGTGTTGTAAAGCGCCAGCGCGCGCATCGAGAGATAGAGGATGAAGATGAACATCCCCAGCAGCAGCGGGATCGGCTCAACCTGGGCGAAGCTGTCTACGAAGCTGCCGGCCGCTTCGTAGATGCGCTGAAACAGGTCGGTGATTGCCGCGATCTCCACTGGGCAAGGGTACGACCCGCGCCAACGGTTCCCTGCGCTGGGCGGTTAAGCGCCTGTGAGGCCGAGCGCGGCTAGCAGCAGCGGATCAGCGAGCGAGCTGAAGCTTTGATCCTCAGCTCCGGCGAAGTCCGCATCGTCAAATGAAGGGATCACATAAACCGTCATCCCCGCTGCGGCGGCGCTGGCTGCGCCAGGAGGCGAATCTTCGAGCGCGACGCAGGCCGCTGGGTCGGCGCCGAGTCGCCGCGCGGCTTCGAGGTAGGGGTCGGGCGCGGGCTTACCGAGCGGCACGTCCTCGGCCGTGACGATCGTGCCAAAGAAGTGGGCCACATCGGCGGCAGCGATCGCACGATCAACGAACCCGCGCGGCGAATTGGAGCAGAGCGCCACCGGAACGCCTGCAGCGCCGAGCGCCGTCAGCAGCTCTACTGCTCCAGGCATCGGCTCGCAGCCGTCCTCCAGCGCGACGTAAACAAGCCGGTTCATCTCTTCGACTAGCGCCGGCCCTTCCTCGTCGGGTCGGCCTAGCTCGCGGGCCAGAATTGTCGCCGCGTGCGGGCCTGAGTTGCCGAGCAGGGCGATCTTGTGTCCGTCATTGAATTCGATCTCGTGCGCAGCGAAGAGCTTCTCTTCTGCCTGCGTCCAGAGCTCTTCGCTGTCGAGCGTCAGGCCATCGTTGTCAAAGATCACCGCTGCGGGAAGACTCATAGCTCCATCATCCCGATTCTCCTGCTGCCGGGGCTCACAGCGCGGCCAGTGCGGCAAGGACCTCTTCGTCATGCGTCTTCGGCGAGACCTTCTCGATCACGTGGCGCACCGTCCCCTTGCCGTCAATGATGAAGGTTGCTCGCAGCGCACCCCAGTACTTCTTGCCGTACATCGACTTCTCAGCCCAGACGCCGTACTTCTCGCAGACGGCGTGGTCTTCGTCGGCCAGCAGCGTGAAGTTGAGCTTCTGAGCGTCGTGGAACTTCTTCACCTTCGCGACAGAGTCCGGCGAGACGCCGATTACGCGCACGCCGAGCTTCTTGTAGTCGCTGCGGTGGTCGCGGACGCCGCAGGCCTGCGTCGTGCAGCCGGGCGTCGAGGCCTTCGGGTAGAAGTAGAGGACAACGGTCTGACCCTTCAGCTCGCTGAGCGAGATCTGCTCGCCGTCTTCGTCTGGAAGCTTGAAGGCCGGGGCTTTCTTACCGCTGCTGATCATCTTGCGTAGCTCCTTCTTGGTTGATGAGCTGATTGAAGCAGCCCTTGGGGGGTGAAGTTTTGCTGGTCACGCCTAAGGCGGGGGTGACCCCAATCCGTTCGCTTGTCTTTTCGATCGCTGCGCTGATGACGCTGCTGGCGATGTTGATCTTCGCAACCGGCGCGCACGCCGGCAGCTACGAGGTGCGAGCCTGCGACGGCAGCGGCATAAACCGTTCGTTCGTCGCCGTCGGCTCATCGATGGTTGCCGCCAACGGCTCGTGTGACGCCGCCCCGCTGCTAGGGATGCAGGTTCGCAATGGGCTTGGCTCGGGAACCGCAGATGCTTTTACCTGGGGAGCACTGGAGGCGATCGCTCCGGCTGGCAGCGTGATTAGCGCCGTGCGGGCCAGAGCGACCGCTTACGACCAGAAAGCGGCCGCCAACCTTGACGGCTGGCGTGCCGGCATCGCCGACGACAGCGGCTACCGCTGGTGTGGGATCCCCTCGCCTTGCGCCTGGGGCGGCGCGCCAAGCATGCCGATTGCGCTTGAAGGGCTTTCGACCACGCGGCTGCGCTTAATGGTGATCTGCGCGCTTGGAAGCGGCTGCCGCCGCAACGCTGTGCAGGCGACGACGACGCTCAGCGACGTGATCCTTCAGATTCGTGATGACCAAGGCCCCGGCATCGGCGCGATGCGCGGGGCGCTGGCAGCCGGCGGGGCATGGGTTGCGGGCTCGATTGCCAGCGGATTTGACGTCAGCGACGCGGCTGGGATTCGCAGCGCCGCGATCAGTGTTGACGGCACAACCGTCGCTGGCGTCGAGCATCAATGCGATCAATATTCGATGTCGCCATGCCCGAACGGCGGCGCCGAGGCAACGGTTGACACGCGTCAGCTCAGCGACGGGCCTCACAGCGTTATCGCGCACGCCGTAGACGCGGCCGGCAACGGCGCCGATCAACAGTCGCTGATCAACGTTGACAACACAGCTCCGGTCGTCGCTCGGCCTGAGCGCACAAGCGGTTCAGCTTGGAGCGCCGACGCCAATGCGACGCTCGCGGTTGCCGCTCACGATGGCGCCGGGGGCTCCGGCGTCAGGTCGCTTGGCTGGGAGCTATGCCGCGTTGATGGGGGCGACTGCCAATCGGGCAGCTCTGCACCGACCACAGCGCTCAACGTTCGGCTGCCGGCCGCCGGTGAATGGCGCGTGCGCTTAGGCGCCAGCGATGCGCTGCGCGCAGGCCAGCCGAGCGAATGGTCGGCGCCACTGCGCTTTGACCCGGTAGTTCCCGGCCAGTCGCAGCTGCTCGGCGCGAAGCGCTGGAGCGACGGCCGCGCGCCGGTAGCCGTCCAGCTCGCGCCAGCGCAGGCAGCACCTCAGGGGCCGTCGGGAATCGCTGGCTATGCGGTCAGCAGCGACGGAAGTGCACCCGGTTCGTCTCCCAGCGTCGGCGGCGAGAAGGCGACGGTCAGCCTCGGCGAGCTGCCGGAGGGCACGACCACCGTTACTGCGCGGGCGATTAGTGGCGCTGGAGTCGCAGCCGGCGAGATTGGTCACACCGACGTGGGGATCGACCGCAGCGCGCCGACGCTCGCGCTTGCGCCAGCGGCCGGCGAACAGCCGCGCCGCGAAGAGTGGTTCCCGAGGCCCATTGAGCTGCTTGCGAAGGCAACAGATCAGGCCACACTCTCAGGGATGACAGCCGCGCCCGATTCCGAGCCGGCCGAGAACGGCGGCTACGTCGAGTACCAAGTCGACGGCGGAGCGCCGCAGCGCGTCCGTGGCGCCAGCGCCTCAATCAGCTTGGCCGACGACGGCATCCATGCCGTCAGCGCGCGCGCCGTCGACGTGGCAGGGAATGCGAGCGCGCCGCAGACTCTCAGCTATCGGATCGACCGTCACCGCCCGACCGGCTCGCTCGTGCGCCCCGAAGCCAGCGACCCGCGCCGCCTCGCGGCCGCCGTTGACGAGGGCTGCATCGCTTCGGCAGTACTTGAGCTGCGCCGCGTTGGCGAGCGCAACTGGGAGTACGTCGAGGGTCACGCCGAGTCGCGCTCAGTCTCGGGGCTAGTCCCCGATGATCGCTTGCCGGCGGGCGAGTACCAAGCACGCTTCCGCGTCGTTGACTGCGCCGGGAACGAGGGGATGATCACGCAGTTCGCTGACGGCTCGCCCGGCCTGATCACGCTGCCGCTGCGGATGCACCCGGCGCTGCGTGCAAGCCTGCTTGGAGCGGCTGGAGCGACGAAAGATCAACTGAGCGTCGCGCTTGGCAAGACGGCGACGGTTGAAGGGCTACTTATTGACAGCCGCGGCCTGCCGATGGTTGGAACCGACGTTGAGCTGCGCGAGCGGGTTGGCAGCGGCGCCTGGCGCTCCCGCGCAGCGCGAACTACGGACGGCGACGGCCGCATCCGGATCACGATTACGCCTCAGTCAAGTCGCTCCTTGCAGCTAGTCGCTGAGCAGAGCATCACCAGCACCGGAGCGGCAAGCAATTCGCTCCAGCTCGACGTTCCAGCTGTCGTGACAATTCACGTCGCCCGTCACTCGCTGCGCAACCGCCAGGCTGCGCGCTTCTCAGGTCGGCTAGCCGGTGGCTACCTGCCAAAGAAGGGCCGTGAGATTGAGCTACAGGGCTTCAACCCGCTACGCCATGTCTGGCAGCCGGTCAAGACCGAAGGACTCCGCTGCGATCGGAACGGACGTTGGCGCTCCAGCTACCGCTTCACGGCAACGATCGGCCGCACCGTCACCTATCGCTTCCGTGTCCGCGTAGCGCCGCGGCCCGACCATCCATTCGCGGAAGGTCACAGCCGCAGCGTTGCGGTCAAGGTTCACGGTTAGCGCGAACGAATCGCGCGCCGAATGTTTAGGCTGCGTCGTGCAGCGCGTTGATGCGCTCGAGCGTCGCGAGGCGCGAGAGTGCGCGCTTCTCGAGTCGCTGCGCTTCAGCGGTGCTGACGCCGAGGCGACGGCCGGCCTGCGCGGTCGTGTGCGGCGATTCGCCACTGCGACCAAAGCGAAGCTCAATCATCTGGCGTTCAGCGATCGGCAGCTCTTCAAGCGCGCGGTCGATCTGCTCTGAGACGTCGTCGTCGCCGACCTGCTCTTCAGGCGTCGGTGCGTCGCTGTCGAGCAGCTCGCCAAGGCTTGCTGAATCGTCCTCGCCGACGCGGGCATCGAGGCTCGCGGGCTTCGTATCAAGCTTGCGCAGGCGCTCGACTTCGTCCGGCTCAAATCCGGTTTCGGCGGCGATCTCTTCCGAGGTCGGGTCGCGCTCCAGCTTGGCGGCTAGGTCGGCAGCTACGCGCTCAACCTTGCGCGTCTGCTGAGCAACGTTGGCGGGCAGGCGAACGGTGCGGGCCGTGTTGTCAAGGCCGCGCTGGATTGCCTGACGGATCCAAAGCGTGGCGTAGGTCGAGAAGCGGAAGCCCTTGCGGTAGTCGAACTTCTCCGCTGCGCGGATCAGGCCGATCATGCCCTCTTGGACGAGGTCCGACATACCGAGGCCGAGGCCTTGGTAGCGGCGGGCGATCGAAACGACGAGGCGCAGGTTGGAGTTGATCATCAGCTCCTTGGCGCGCAGGTCACCGCGCTCGATCCGCTTAGCGAGTTCGAGCTCTTCGGTTGGGCGCAGCAGGCGGTACTGCGACGCACGCCGCAGTAGCTGATCAACGGGGTCTGCGACCGTGGTCGGTTCGCGTACCTCGTCAGGCAGAGAAGATGAGATGTTGATTGTTGATTCCATATCCGATTTCCTTAGTAGGAATTGTAGCGAAAAATCGTTGCGCGTGCAACCTCAGTCGCACTGCCCGTCGATCACGCTCTGAAACTAAGTATCACTGTGGTGGTAAAGAGATCCTGAAGATCTGACAAATCTCTTCCAGACCGCTAAATCAGTACACCTTGTACGGGCGAAAGATACGCGCGGATGTCTAGAGCGCGGTAGCGGTGCAAGCTGGCACCCAGCAGCGGCCCGCACTTTAGGCTCCTAACGAGGCGGCGGCGGCTGCCGTGGCGCCGGAGGAGTCTGTATTTCGGTCGG
>JBAXGJ010000032.1:0-9488 GCA_037139475.1 Actinomycetes bacterium | reverse complement strand
CGGTCGAAGCGCGCAGCGCCGCGCGCTCGCCGTTGATGTCGAGCGGAACGGCCGCCTCCGCGGCGTGAGTCGGCGTCGAGCAGCTCTCGGCCGCGACGTCGTCAATCAGCGTTTGGTCGGTGTGGTGGCCGACGCTGGCGATCACCGGTACGCGCAGCATGGCAACCGTGCGGCAGAGCGTCTCGTCACAGAAGGCGAAGAGGTCGGCCAGCGAGCCGCCGCCGCGGGCGACGATGATTGTTTCGACCTGCGGGGTTCCCGCCAGGTCGGTCAGCGCCTGCGTGATCGCAGAGGCAGCTTGGCGGTCCTGCACCGGCGCGAAACCCCAGACCAGCTTGCCCGCCCAGCCGCGGCGCTCGAGTCCGGCGAGGATGTCATCGCGCGCTTTCCCGGTTTCGCTTGTGATCACACCGATCGTTCGTGGCAGCTGTGGCCGCGCGAGCAACTTCTGTGGCTCAAACAGCCCTTCGCCCTGAAGCTGGCGTCGCAGCGCGGCCAGCTGAGCCAGCAGGTCGCCCTCTCCGGCGATTCGCAGATCGCTGACGTCGAACGAGAACGAAGGTGATGAGGTTTTACTTCCCGGGTAATAGTCGGGGCCTCCGGCGACGACGATCTGCGCTCCGTCTGAAAGCGCCGAGCCAACCTCACCGAGCGCCTCAAACTTGTCTGTCCACATCGCGCAGGGCACTGCACCGCGCGCGTCGCGCAGCTCGAAGTAGACGCGAGCCTTTGATCTCCTCAAGGTCCAAATCTCACCGAACAGTTGCAGCCTCGCGCGGCCGCGCAGCTCCTCGCGCAGCATCTCGGCGTAGGCGCCGACCGCGAATGGCCCCTTTAGCGCGCTGCCTTCGATCCCGGCCGGGGTCTGGGGGCTCTCGTCCATCGCCCCGGGCCGATTAGCGCAGCTTCGGGTCGATTACGCTGGCGAGTGGCTCAAGCCCCTCGCTCTGCTGGCCGCGGATCTCTCCGTCATAGCCAAGCTCGTCAAGGCGAGCGATCTGCGCTTGCCCTTCGAGCCGCGCCGGGTGGCCAGCCGGAAGGTCCTCAATCAAGCGGCGGATCCGGTTGCGCAGCTGCAGCGAGAAGTGGGGGGTAGAGGCATGAACGAGCTGGCGGACGTCATCAACGCTGATATCGAGTGCCTGGGTTGGGTTATTTGGTGGCTTCTGGGATTCGCTCATGGTGTGGCGGCGCTCTTCGTTACCGGCGCTATCTCGAGCAGGCTATCGATTGTGGCCTGCGCGCGGTCGCTGACGGCAACCGGGTCGCCGATTATCCAGGCGTGGTTGTAAACGCCGCGGACAGGGTCAGACGAGTAGCCGGGGCGAATGTCGCGCAGGTAGTTGGCAACGTCGGGAGGAAGGCTTCCGTTGCGGCCAATCAGCAATAGTGGGCCGTAGCTGCCGCTGGCCGAAAGTGGAGCGACGGGGCCGGCCGTCAGCGGCGCCGCGGTGTTGGCGAAGACGAGGCCGTGGCCAGGGTCGATTACACCCCAGCCGAAGTCGCCGTCGCTGAAGCGCGCAAAGGCGATCGCATTGGCGCTAGCGGGCTTCGCGCCGATCCTCGTCACTTGACCGAGGCTGGCCAACTCGCGGGCGACATTCTCGGAGATCGTTGCGCTCGGCCCGAGGATGTAGATCTTCGGCTTGCCATGCGCCTTTACCGCGGCCGCCGTTGCCGGTGGCAACTTGTCGCGGCCGCTGAAGAGAATGCTGTCACCTGATTTCGCTGCCCAGGCAGCGGCTGGCATGGCCATCTCTGGCGAGTCCGACGATGCGATCACGACTGAACCGCTCCAACGGCCGCGAATACGTGCTTGGTAAGCGTCGATGTTGGCGGCCAGCGTGTACGGGTCGTTGCCGCCAATTGAGAGCGACTTCAGCGTCGTCGGAGAGGCGGCGGCGCCAAGCCGGATTACCTGCGGCCCGTCTTTGCCGGCGCCGGTCGGTGCTAGCGCGCTCAGCGCTGACTGCGTTACGGCCGGAATCTGCGCGCCTTCGGTCAGCAGCATCGGCGCGTGCAGTGGCGCGGCCATCAAGACGGCGCCGGCGATCGTCGCCTGCCAGCTTGCTGAGTCGGCGAGCACGACCGAGAGCGGGTGCTGGCTCGCGCGCGCGCCTGGGTAGACGGCTCTGGCGGCGGCGGCCGCGATCGAGGCCGGTGAGCTGGCCCAGACGCGCGTCGTGTTCTTTGTCGCGGCGCTGGGGATGGCGGCGACGGTCTCGCCGGGAGCTGCCTGTGCGCCCGATGAGCCGGTCGTGTTCGCGTCTCCGGCGCGCCCGCATGAGGCGACGGCGAGCGCCGATAGTGCGGCGCAGCCGATCAGCAGCAAGCGGCGTAGCGTTGTCGACTCCATTCCAGCGAGCCTAGCGGCAGCGGCGAACGGTCAAGTCGTGGCCAGAAAACTGCGCAGCTTGCGACTATTTCGCCGCCGCAACTGTTGCCGGCCGGCGTTCCATCGGCAGCGCGGGATAAGTTTTTATTACAAGCCGAATTCCACGCGAGTGGAATCGGGGGACCCAATCAGTTGGGGCGAGTTGCGTGGAGAAGCCACGCGAGGCGCAGGTTCGTTCCGCGCCAGCCCGTCAGCTAACCCCGTAGGCCGACGAACGAATGAGAACCAAGATCCGCATAACAACAGCTACATCTCTGGCCCTCGCTTTCTGCTGCCTTGGTGCGTCCAGCGCCGCGGCAGCAACGAAGCCGGCTCCCGCCCCGACGCCAGCCCCGACGGCGCCCGCCCCAGCTCCCAATTCAGGTGGCCAGGAGTTTGGCCAGCCGAACCTCGCCGACATGCCGATCGTCGAAGGTTCCCGCGCCAAGCGGCTTGCCAATGGGCGCGCCGCCGCTCCGGCCAACGCGCCAGACGTTGTTCAGCAGGCGGTCTGGGCCGCCAACGCGATCGTCGGGCGCCCTTACGTTTATGGCGGTGGTCATTCGAGCTTCGTCTCACGCGGGTATGACTGCTCAGGAACTGTCTCCTACGCGCTTCACGGAGCATCGCTGCTGAAAAGCCCACTTGATTCAGGCCTCTTCATGCGCTGGGGTCGCGCCGGCGCCGGACTCTGGATCACGATCCACACGAACCCGGGCCACGCTTACGTTGATATCGCTGGCCTGCGGCTTGACACCAGCGCCGCCGAAGATCCTCGCGGTGGCAAAGGCCCCCGCTGGCGGCCGCTGCGCAAGTCGAACTCCGGCTACGTAGCCCGCCACCCAGTCGGCTTCTAAGCCGCGCGAGCTAGCTCAGTCGGGGATCAGGCCTTCGCCTGTGAACTCCGCGCCAGCCTCTTCGAAGCTGAGGTCGTCGGGCGGGATGATCACGTCTGAGGTCTCTAGATCGTCGTCGGCGATCACCGTGCCTTCAGTTCGAACCAGCGCCAGCAGCGCGTCGAAGTTCTGCTGGAAGCCTTCGCGGTCGCCGGCTTCAACGGCAGCCACAGCTGCGTTGTCGAGCTCGTTGACGCGCGCCAAGGCGTCGTCGTCTAGTCGGTACTGATCTTCAGATGCGATGCGGATGATCATTTGGCTGGCTCCTCGCCTGCTTCGAGTTCAGGGGCTGGTTCGCCGGCGCCAAGCTCTGCCTTCATCCGTGCCATGTCGTCATCAACGGCGCTGGCGCTGGAGAGCTCTGATAGCTGGCGGTCGATGTCGTCGTTGCCGTCACCGAGAGTCGTTAGGTCATCGAAGGTTCCTGCCGCTTCGAGCTCCTCGACCGCTGCGGCGCGGGCCTTCATGTCCTCCGTCTTATCGACGGCGCGCTGCATCGCTAGGCCAACGTCGGCCATCTCTTCGCCCACGCCGGTCGCCGCTTCGGAGATGCGGACCTGAGCTTCGGCGGCTGAGTACTGCGCCTTGATCGTCTCCTTCTTTGTGCGGAAGGCTTCGATCTTGGCGCGCAGCTTGGCCTCTGAGTCGGTCAGCTTCTGCTGCTGACCTTCGAGCTCAGCGATCTGCGAATCGAACGACTGCAGCTCGGTCTGGGCGACGTTCTTGCGCTCCAAAGCCTCGCGCGCCAACTCCTCGTTGCCCTGGGCGAGCGCTTGACGAGCCTGTGTGTCGAGCTTGACGACCGACTGTTCAAGCTTCTCGGACTGCATCTGCAGGCGCTTTTTGGCCGTAACGACCTCAGCGATTCCCTGCTTCACCTTCTGCAATGACTCAAGCTGCTTCTGGTAGCTGTAATCGAGCGTTTCGCCCGGATCTTCAGCGCGGTCCAGAACCTTTGAAACCTTCGCTTTTATGACGGTTGACATGCGCCCACTTAGACCGGCCACTTTTGCTCCTTAAGGTCGACTCAACAAGATTCCTCTCAAGCCTAGCGGGCGGGGCTTGGTAACCTGCGGCTAGGCCGAGTTCCTCACCGAAATGCGTGAGGGAGCGGGGGACCCAACGGAGGCTGCGGCCTTCAGGGGCGAATACCGAGCATTGCCGCTTGGTTAGCGCTTTTCTAGCGCGAGCCCGTCAGCTCACCTCGCAGGCCTGATTGCAGTGATTGCCAATGACCAGATTGACCAATAGCTTCCGCGCCCTGATGCGCTCCCGCCTTGCCCTGCTCGCTTTCGTGGCGATCCTCCCTGCCGTCCTTTGGGCGGTCGTTCCCGTCGGCTCGCTCGGGGCCTCCGGCGGCGCCAAGCTCAGCAGCCTCAAGAACAAGATCGAAAAGACGCAGGCGGAGCTTGACAAGAAGAAGGGCACCGAGACCGTGCTGACGACAGATGTCGCGGCTTGGCAGAACAAGATCAACGGGCTGCAAGGCAAGATCAACACGCTGCAAGGGCGTCAGGATCAGATCGAGGTTGGGCTCAACCGCGAGACCAGCGAGCTGAACAAGATCCAGGACGATCTGCGCACGCAGCGCCGCCGCCAGGTGAAGCTGAAGGCGCGGCTCGAAGAGGGCCGCCGCGTCCTTGGTCAGCGCCTCTTTGAGCTCTACCGTGCTGACGCACCGACGCTGATTTCGGTCGTGCTTGATTCAAAGGGCTTCGCCGAACTGCTCGAGCGCAGCGAGTTCCTTCAGCGGATCGGCGAGCAGGACCGTCGAGTGATCACCCTCGTGCGCGCAGCTCGCATTGACGCGACCGTGAACGCCAACCGCCTCGGCACGCTCGAGCATCGCCAGCAGGCAATTACTTCGAGAATCAAGGTAAAGCGCGACGCCGTCGCCTCGATCAAGCGTGAACTTGTGACAACGCGAAGCGGTTTCGACAAGAGCAAGGAGCGCAAGGCGGCGCTGCTCGCCAGCGTTAAGGAGGACCGCCACAAGCTTGAGGGCTCGCTCTCGCAGATGCGTGAGACGCAGGCCAAGATCGAGGGCGTACTAGTCGGCGGCGGGCCTATTCGCCAGGGCTCGGGCTCGATGATCTGGCCGGTCAATGGCCCACTTACCTCGCCGTTCTGCGAACGGCGCGCGTGGGAATCATGCCACCCGGGGATTGACATCGGGGTGCCAGCCGGCACGCCAATTCGTGCCGCCGACAGCGGCACCGTCCGCGTCGCTTCGATGAACGGCGGCTACGGCAACTACACCTGCATCGCGCACAGCGCATCGCTTTCGACCTGTTACGCGCACCAGTCGCGCTACGCCGTTACCGTTGGCCAGAACGTCAGCAAGGGGCAGGTGATCGGCTACGTCGGTTGTACCGGCCTCTGTTTCGGTGACCACCTCCACTTCGAGGTGCGCATCAACGGTCAAGTGACCAATCCGCTGAACTACCTCTAGCCTCTTCCCAATGCAGCCGGAGATCGATCTTTTCGGGCTGCCGATTAAGACCTTCGGGCTAATGTTCGCGCTCGCCTTTCTTGCCGGCGGCGCGATCCTTCACCGCCGACTGCTGGAGCGGGGAATGCCAGGCGACTGGGCCTACGAGTCGATCTTTGCCGCGCTCGCCGGGGGCCTAATCGGCGCGCGCCTGATTTGGATCGTCGAAAACCTCGATCGGGTCAACGGCGACGTTCTCGGCAGCATCTTCTCCGGCTCCGGCTTGGTCTGGTATGGAGGTGCGGCTGGTGGCGCGCTAGCGGTGATCATCTGGGCGCGCTGGCGCAATTGCCTCGACGCGGCGACCTTCGATCTCGCAGCCGTGCCGCTGGCTGTCGGCTACGCGATCGGCCGAATCGGCTGTCAGCTCGCAGGCGACGGTGATTTCGGCAAGGCTTGGGATGGTCCTTGGGCGATGGGCTATCCCGACGGAACGGTGCCTACAGCGCCTGGAGTGACGGTTCATCCAACTCCGATCTACGAAACGCTCGTGATGGGCCTGATCGCCTGGCTGCTGTGGACCCTGCGCGATCGCGTTCGGCCGGGCGTGCTGTTCGCGCTTTGGCTGCTGCTAGCTGGGCTGGAGCGCTTCTTGGTTGAGTTCCTGCGCCGCAACGACGTCGCCGCGCTCGGCCTGACGCTGCCGCAACTGCAAAGCCTGGCGATGATTCTCGGCGGCTTGATCTGGCTGGCGGTCGTCTTCAGGCGACACCGATCGATCCTCTTGCCTGCGCAGCGTGGAATGATGCCCGCCGATGGCTGAAGTCCAACCACTGGCAAACGTTTACCCAATCGGGAGCGCGATCAACGAGCTTGGCAGGCTCGAGGTAGGCGGCTGCGACGTTGTTGAACTGGCGCGCGAGTTCGGAACGCCGGCCTACATCGTCGCCGAAGACGACATGCGCGCCCGCGCGCGCGGGCTGCAGAGCGCATTCGCCGCTGAAAGCGATGACTTCGAGCTGATCTTCGCTTCGAAGGCCTTTCCTTGCAGCGCCGTCTGCGCGCTCTTCGCCGAAGAAGGGTTTGGCTGCGACGTCGCCTCGGCAGGAGAGCTGGCGATAGCGCTCGCAGGCGGTGTCCCTGCCGGGCAGATTCAGATGCACGGCAACGCCAAGAGCGATCTAGACCTTCAGCGCGCCGTTGAGGCCGGTATCGGCGCAATCGTCGTCGACAACCTGCGCGACTTAGACCGGCTCGAACAGCTGCTTGACGGATCGAGTAAACAAAAGATCTACCTGCGGATTGCCCCCGGCGTTAGCCCCGACACGCATCCAGCAATCTCAACCGGGGGTCCGAACACGAAGTTTGGCTTCGACCTTGAGCACGCGCCGGCAGCGATTGCCCGCGCTCAGGCAATCGACTCGCTTGAGCTCGCTGGGCTCCACTTCCACATCGGCTCACAGATCTTCGACCTCTCTCCGTTCGAGGGTGCGCTGCGCACGCTCGCCAGCCTTGGCGACTTCAAGGGCTACAACCTTGGCGGCGGGCTGGCCGCCGCCTACACGGCGCAGGACCAGCCGCCGAGCTACCCCGAGTATGCGGCGGCGAAGGCCGGTGCGCTGGAGAGCGTCTTCGGCCCCGGCCACCGGCTGCTAGACGAACCGGGGCGCGCGCTGGTCGCAAACGGTTGCGTGACGCTCTACAGCGTCGAGTCGGTCAAGCGCAACGTCGATACCTACGTCGCCGTCGATGGCGGCATGTCTGACAACCTGCGGCCGATGCTCTACGGCGCCCGTTATGAGGCCGAAATTGCTGATCGATTTGGCGGTGGCACGGCCTGCCATCTAGTCGGAAAACACTGCGAATCTGGCGACATCTTGATCCGCGACGCCGACCTCAACCAGCCTGCTGCAGGAGATCTGGTCGTTGTTCCGGCGACGGGGGCGTACGGTCATGCGATGGCCAACAACTACAACGGCGCATTGAGGCCTCCAGTGATCTTCGCGAGCAATGGCGACGCGCGCGTTGTCGTGCGCCGTGAGAGCAACGATGATCTGTTGGTGCGTGATGTCTGAAGAGCTGCTGAAGATCGGTCTGTTGGGCCGCGGCACGGTCGGCGGAGCGTTCGCTGAACTTGTTGAAGAACGCGCCGACGAGGTAGCGCGGCTGACCGGCCGGCGCCCCGTAATCAGCGGCGTGCTGACGCGCAGCGAGGGTGACGCTGACGCGATCATCGCCGAGGCCGATCTGATCGTCGAAGTGATGGGCGGCACCGATCCGACGCGTGACTACGTGCTCGCAGCCCTAAACGCCGGGCTGCCGGTCGTTACCGCCAACAAACAGCTGCTCAGCCGTCACGGCCCTGAGCTGTGGGCCGCCGCCGAAGCTGGAGGCGGGCAGATCCGCTTTGAGGCAGCAGTCGCAGCAGTCGTGCCGGTGATCCGCGTGCTTAGCGAATCGCTCAGCGGCGCGCAGATCGATCGCGTCCACGGAATCGTCAACGGCACAACCAACTTCATCCTCTCCGAGATGGCGTCGACCGGTGCCAGCTACGAGGCTGCCCTGGCGCAGGCGCAGCAGCTTGGGTTCGCAGAGGCCGACCCGACCGAGGATGTAAGCGGCGCCGACGCGGCCGCCAAGATGGCGCTGCTCGCGCAGCTCGCCTTCGGCCGCTGGGTCGCGCTCGATGACGTTGTCTTTGAGGGAATTGAGCAGCTCACCACAGAAGACATCGCTTACGCGAAGGAATTCGGGTTGGCGCTGAAGCTGCTTGGCACGGCCGAGCGCGTCGGGGAAGAGATTTCGGTCCGCGTCCATCCAGCATTCCTTTACGCAGCCCATCCGCTGGCCAGCATCAACGGCTCATTTAACGCTGTCACGATCGAGTCGCCTGCGATTACCGAGATCACGCTCTCCGGCCCTGGCGCCGGCGGCCCGCAGACGGCGAGCGCGATCCTTGGCGACGTAGTCAGCGTTCTCAGCGGCGTGCCGGCGATTGAGCCGCCGCAGAGCGATGCGAAGCTAAGCGACGCCGTTCACTCGGCCTTCTACTTGCACCTCGAGGTTGCCGATCGGCCTGGTGTTCTGGCGCAGGTCGCGCAGCTGCTTGGCGAGCACGGCGTCTCAGTTAAGTCGGTTGCGCAATCTGGCCTCGGCGATAATGCTCGGCTCGTGATGGTCACGCATTCGATCCTGGAATCGGATTTCTACAGCGCCTGCGATCAGATCGCCGAGCTCGAGTTCATCCGCACCGCGCCGCGCGCAATTCGTGTAATCGACGAGCAGTTCATCGGCTGATGGCCGGGTTGATTGAGCGCTACCGCGACCGTCTGCCGTTCGGCCCGGACGATCCAATCATCAGCCTCGACGAAGGCTCAACGCCGCTGCTCTATGCCTGCGAGCTAAGTGAGCGGCTAGGCGCACAGGTTTGGTTGAAGATCGAGGGAGCCAACCCGACCGGCTCGTTCAAGGATCGTGGCATGACCTGCGCCGTCTCGGGCGCCGTTCGTGATGGCTCGACGGCCGTCGTCTGCGCCTCGACCGGCAACACGGCCGCCAGCGCCGCCGCCTACGCGGCCCGCGCGAGGATTACCTGCGCCGTGATTGTCCCCGACGGCAAGATCGCGCGCGGCAAGCTGGCACAGGCCGTGATCCATGGCGCGCGCGTTATTGGCCTGCGCGGCAACTTCGACGAAGCGCTCCGCCTTGTCCGTGAACTCTCCGCCAACCACCCGATCGCGCTCGTCAACAGCGTCAACCCGCTGCGGATCGAAGGTCAGAAGACGGC
>JBAXGJ010000031.1:0-9694 GCA_037139475.1 Actinomycetes bacterium | reverse complement strand
CGACACTTCTGGTGCAGACGGATCCCAGCACAGGACTGGACGAACCCCACGCCGCCGAATTGCGGGCGTGGGCTGCAGAGCTTTAGCGATTAGCTACTCAGCGTCCGGCGGGAGCTCGAGATCGACGATCTCCTCGGCGAAGCCGTCGTTTGCTGCAGCGCCAATCTGCTCGAGCTCGTTGATGTCCTGCTCGAGCCCAGCGCCAACCTCGCCGCCGAACTCTTCGCCGAGGCGCAGCTCTGCTGCCAGCTCCTCGCCGTCGAGCATCACGATCTCTTCAGCGCTTGGCAGCGGCTCAGTCGGCTCAATCTCAATCCGACGGTAGAGCTTGAGGCCGGTCGCAGCCGGGATCAGCTTGCCGATGATGACGTTCTCCTTGAGGCCCGCGAGGCGGTCGATCTTGCCCTCGAGAGCAGCATCGGTGAGGACCTTCGTCGTCTCCTGGAAGGAGGCGGCCGAGAGGAAGGAATCGGTGTTCAGCGATGCCTTCGTGATGCCGAGAATGACCTCTTCGTACTGAGCGGTCTCGCCCTTCTTCTTCTTGACCTCGGCGTTGCGGTCCATGAACAGGTGGCGGTCAACGAGCTGGCCGGGCAGGTAGCCCGAATCGCCACGCTGATCAACGCGAACCTTCTTCATCATCTGGCGCACGATCAGCTCGATGTGCTTGTCGTTGATGTCTACGCCCTGCGAGCGGTAAACCTTCTGTACCTCGTCAACGAAGTACTGCTCTGCTTCGGTGCGGCTGCGCAGTGCGAGCAGGTCGTGCGGGTAGAGCGAACCTTCGTTCAGCTGCGTGCCCTTCTCGATCTTCTGGCCATTCTCGACCAGCAGACGGGTGCGGCGTGGGAACAGGTAGGCGTGCTCTTCGCCGCCGTCATCGGTCACCGTGACAACGCGGTTCTTCTCGGTGTCCTCGGTCGCAACGATGCCTGACTCCTGTGACATCTCGGCAAGCCCCTTCGGCTTACGCGCCTCGAAGAGCTCAACTACGCGCGGCAAGCCGTGCGTGATGTCGGCGCCGGCGACGCCGCCGGTGTGGAAGGTACGCATCGTCAGCTGGGTGCCTGGCTCGCCGATCGACTGGGCGGCAACAATACCGACCGCGTCGCCAATCTGGGCCAGCTGACCGGTCGCGAGTGCGCGGCCGTAACAGGCCTGGCAGATTCCGATCTCGGAGCGGCACTTGAGCGTTGAACGGACGGCAACTGAGCTGCTGTCGATCTGGTCGAGGCTCTCAACCAGTTCGGCCAGCTCGGCGCGATCGATCTCGGCGCCCTTCTGGGCGATTACGCGGCCACGCTTAGTTTCAATCTTCTCAGCTGCGATGCGGCCAATCAGGTTGACGTTCGGATCGCCTTGGAGATCAAGGATCTTAAGGTCGATTGATTCCTTCGTCTTGCAGTCAGGCTCGCGAATGATCACGTCCTGAGCAACGTCGACGAGGCGGCGCGTTAGGTAGCCGGAGTCGGCGGTACGGAGCGCCGTGTCGGCGATTCCCTTACGCGCGCCGTGGGTCGAGATGAAGTACTCGAGAACGGTCAGGCCCTCCATGAAGTTGGCCTTGATTGGGCGCTCAATAATCTCGCCCTTCGGGTTGGCCATCAGTCCACGCATACCGGCCAGCTGGCGGATCTGCTTGAACGATCCACGCGCGCCGCTGTCGGCCATCATGAAGATCGGGTTGAGCTCATCGAAGTTCGCTTCCATTGCCTGGGCGACGGCTTCGGTGGCAGCGGTCCACTTATCAACAACCGCTTCGTGACGCTCCTGCTGCGTGATCAGGCCGATGTCGTACTGGCCTTGAATTTCAGCAACCTCGTCTTCATATACGGAGAGGATCTCCTGCTTGTTCTCAGGGATCACGACGTCGTTCTTGGAGATCGTGATGCCGGCCAGCGTTGCGTAACGGAAGCCGAGGTCCTTGAACGCGTCAAGCACCATCGAAACCGCCGACGCGCCGTAGGTCTGCACCAGCGAGTCGATGATTACGACCGTGTCGCGCTTACGGATCGACTGGTTGATGAACTCGTAGTCGTCCGGGTTGAAGCTTTCGCCAAGAGCATCAGCAAGCGAGCGTTCGATCCGGTCGTTGTAGATAATCCGGCCGACGGTCGTCAGCAGGTGACCGCCGCTGGTGCCGGCGGGGCGGTACTCAGCGAGGTCGTGGAGGTTGACGATCCGACCCTCGTGCAGCAGCTCCGCCTCTTGGGCGGTGCGGAAGACGCGTGGGCGCGGCTTAGTCTTTGGCCACTTATCTCCACTAAGAAGCTCCTGCTTCTTAGCCAGCTCGGCTGCGTCAGGGCCGTAGGTCAGGTAGTAGGCGCCAAGCACCATCTCCTGCGTAGGCGTCGTCAGCGGGTCACCATTGGCAGGCGAGAGAATGTTGTTCGACGAGAGCATCAGGATCCGTGCCTCGGCCTGTGCTTCAGCGCTCAGCGGCACGTGAACAGCCATCTGGTCGCCGTCGAAGTCGGCGTTGAAGGCGTGACAGACGAGCGGGTGAACCTGAATCGCCTTGCCTTCGACGAGCACCGGCTCAAAGGCCTGGATCCCGAGACGGTGAAGTGTCGGCGCGCGGTTCAGCAGCACCGGGTGCTCGCTGATCACGTCTTCGAGCACGTCCCAAACCTCGGGAACCATCGTGTCAACCATCTTCTTCGCAGCCTTGATGTTCTGCGCGCTGCTGTGCTCGACGAGCTTGGCCATGATGAACGGCTTAAACAGCTCGAGCGCCATCAGCTTCGGCAGACCACACTGGTAGAGCTTCAGGTACGGCCCGGAAACGATCACCGAACGGCCTGAGTAGTCGACGCGCTTGCCGAGCAGGTTCTGACGGAAGCGACCCTGCTTGCCCTTCAGCATGTCGGAGAGCGACTTCAGCGGACGGTTGCCCGGCCCTGTGACTGGACGGCCACGGCGGCCGTTGTCGAAGAGTGCGTCGACGGCCTCCTGCAGCATCCGGCGCTCGTTGTTGACGATGATCTCTGGTGCACCAAGGTCAAGTAGCCGCTTGAGGCGGTTGTTGCGGTTGATCACGCGGCGGTAAAGGTCGTTGAGGTCAGAGGTCGCGAAGCGGCCACCGTCGAGCTGAACCATTGGGCGCAGCTCCGGCGGGATCACCGGAACGGCGTCGAGGACCATCATCTCGGGCTTGTTGTTGGAGCCGAGGAAGGCTGAAAGAACCTTCAGGCGCTTAACCGCGCGGGCCTGCTTCTGGCCCTTGCCGTTCTTGACCTCGTCCTCGAGGTCAACGCGCTCATGTTCCATCACGATGCCGGGCATGTCGGCCGGCGCTAGATCGGTTCCAGCAAGGCGGTCAGCATCAACCTTGCGCTTGCGGCCTTCGCGCTTGTAGTCCTCCTTCGAGAGCAGCAGCTCGCGCACGTGCTCTGCGCCCATGCCGCCACCGAAGTACTCGCCGAAGCCGTACGGCGAACCGAAGCGGCCCTTCAGTTCACGGAAGAAAGTTTCGTCAGCGATCAGCTTCTTCGGCTGGAACTCGTCCTTGTCCTCTGCGCGGTCGGTGTAAGCGCTAAGCGGCCACTCTTCGCCCTCGGCCGGAGGATCTTCTGACGGTTCAACCTTGTTTGCGAACAGCTTCCAAACTTCTCGCAGGCGCATCCGCTGATCGTCGTAGTAGGCCTCGGTGTCATCGATGTCGGAGTTCAGAGCCTTAGTCAGCTCGGTGATCTGCTTCTTGCGCTCATCGGCTGAAAGTTTCTTGACGTTGATGTCGAGGCGGTCGGCCCAGACGAAGTCCTCGTCGCCGAAGTCGGCCTGTGAGCCGTCCTCGAGGTACTTGGTGCGCGCGTCAAGCATCTTGCGCAGCTGGACCGTGTGCTCCTTCTCCTCGCTGATAAGGATGTCGATCTCTGACTGCATCTGCGGCTCGAGCACCGAGACGTCGCGCCAACGAGCCTCCTGGTCGACCCAGGTGACAACTGACGCCGCGAAGTAGAGAATCTTCTCGAGCTCTTTTGGAGCCATGTCGAGCAGGTAGCCAATTCGGCTGGGAACGCCCTTGAAGAACCAGATGTGGCTGACCGGCGAGGCGAGGTCGATGTGACCCATCCGCTCGCGGCGAACCTTTGAGCGCGTGACTTCAACGCCGCAACGCTCGCAGACGATTCCCTTGTAACGGACTCGCTTGTACTTACCGCAGTAGCACTCCCAGTCCTTCGTAGGCCCGAAGATGCGCTCGCAGAAAAGGCCGTCCTTTTCTGGCTTCAGCGTGCGGTAGTTGATCGTCTCAGGCTTCGTTACTTCGCCCGAGCTCCAGCCACGGATCTGCTTCGAGGAAGCAAGCCCAATCTCAATCGCGTCGAAGTTATTGATGTCGATCATGCTTTTTCCTCTGCCTTGGTCTCTTCAGCGGCTTCTTCTTCGTCGCCACCCTCTTTACCGGCTTCGTCCTCTTCACCGTCGACTGCCTCGGCGCGGGCGCCCGAGAGATCGATCCCTAGCTCTTCAGCAGCGCGCAAGAGGTCGTCCTCTTCGCTTGGGATCTCTGCCCGCTCACCCGAATCGGATACGACGTTGACGTCGAGCCCGAGTGACTGCATCTCCTTCAGCAGCACCTTGAATGATTCAGGGATTGACGGCTCTGGGATGTTCTCGCCCTTGACGATTGCCTCATAGGCCTTAACGCGGCCGACGGTGTCATCGGACTTGACGGTCAACATCTCCTGCAGCGTGTAGGCGGCGCCGTAAGCCTCAAGCGCCCAAACCTCCATCTCGCCGAAGCGCTGGCCACCGAACTGCGCCTTACCACCGAGCGGCTGCTGAGTGACGAGCGAGTACGGACCGGTTGAACGAGCGTGAATCTTGTCGTCAACAAGGTGCAGCAGCTTGAGGATGTACATGTAGCCAACTGTCACCTGCTGCTCGAATGGCTCGCCGGTGCGGCCGTTGAAGAGCGTGAACTTGCCTGAAGCCTGCGTACCTACCGGCTTCGACTTGTCGACGTCCATCTGGATCCGACCCTTGTGCTCGTCCTGCCACTTGACGAGCGCCGTGTCGACGTCCTCAACGGTGGCGCCATCGAAGACGGGCGTTGAGACGTAAACGCGATTGTCGTCGTCACGCGACTCCTTGAATGCTTGTGTGCCGTCGTCGTACCAGCCTTGCGCCGCGGCCCAGCCGAGGTGCGTTTCAAGGATCTGACCGACGTTCATCCGGCTTGGAACGCCGAGCGGGTTGAGAATCACGTCAACAGGTGTGCCGTCCTCAAGGAAAGGCATGTCCTGCTCATCGACGATCTTCGAGATAACGCCCTTGTTGCCGTGGCGGCCGGCGAGCTTGTCGCCCTCTGAGATCTTGCGCTTCTTGGCGACGAAGACGCGGATCAGGTCGTTGACACCGGCCTGCAGCTCATCTTCATCCTCGCGCGAGAAGGTTTGAACGTCGATCACAACGCCACCCTCACCGTGCGGCACCTTCAGAGAAGTGTCGCGAACCTCGCGCGCCTTCTCCTTGAAGATCGCGCGGATCAGCTTCTCTTCTGCCGTTAGCTCGGTCTCACCCTTCGGCGTGACCTTTCCTACCAGCAGATCGCCGGAGAGAACCTCGGCGCCAACGCGGACGATGCCGCGGTCGTCGAGGTTACGTAGCGACTCTTCCGAGCGGTTCGGAATGTCACGCGTGATCTCCTCGTCGCCGAGCTTCGTTGAGCGGGCGTCGACCTCGTACTCCTCGATGTGAATCGAAGTCAGTTCGTCGTCCTTGACGAGGCGGCTGCTGAGGATGATCGCGTCCTCAAAGTTGTAGCCCTCCCAAGCCATGAAGGCGACCATCAGGTTCTTGCCGAGCGCCATCTCGCCGTGATCGGTCGAGGCGCCGTCGGCCAGCGCCTGGCCGGCCTTGACCTTCTCGCCGGTCTTCACGCGTGGGCGCTGATGGATCAACGTGCCCTGGTTGGAGCGCTGGAACTTGCTGAGCAGGTGCTCTTCGCGTTCCTTGCCTTCAATCACGATCCTGTGAGCGTCAACAAATGTGACCGTGCCGTCGATGCCGGAGAGCAGAACGTCGCCGGTGTCGAGCGCAGCGCGAGCTTCCATACCGGTACCGACCAGCGGTGCGTCGGCGACCAGCAGCGGAACTGCCTGGCGCTGCATGTTCGAGCCCATCAGGGCGCGGTTGGCGTCGTCGTGCTCGAGGAACGGAATCATCGCCGTAGCGACCGACCAAAGCTGCTGCGGAGAAACGTCAACTAGGTCGACGTCCTTCGGGGCAACGGTCACGTACTGACCTGCGTGCGTACGGCAGATAACTTCCGGGCCGCGCAGCTTGCCGGTCTTCTCGTCGATCGGGTGGTTTGCCTGAGCGACCAGCATCTCCTCTTCCTGCGTGGCGTCTAGATCGACAACCTCGCTGGTCACAAGGCCGTCCTTGACGACGCGATAAGGAGTCGTGATGAAGCCAAAGTCAGAGATCTTGGCGTAGCTGGAGAGCGAACCGATCAGGCCGACGTTCGGGCCTTCCGGAGTTTCAATCGGGCACATCCGGCCGTAGTGGGTCGGGTGCACGTCGCGAACCTCGATCGGTGCGCGCTCGCGCGTCAGGCCGCCGGCACCAAGCGCCGATAGGCGGCGACGATGCGTAAGACCCGAGAGTGAGTTCGTCTGGTCCATGAACTGGCTCAGCTGCGAGGAGCCAAAGAACTCCTTCAGCGCAGCTACGACCGGTCGGATGTTGACGATTGTCTGCGGCGTGATCGTGTCCTCATCCTCGGTCGTGAGGCGCTCGCGGACGACGCGCTCCATGCGGTAAAGACCAACCCGGAAAGCATCCTGGATTAGCTCGCCGACGGTGCGCAGGCGGCGGTTGCCGAAGTGCTCGTACTCATCAAGGTGATCAACCAGCGGCTCGCGCGGCAGCGACTGTGCTTCGGCGGCGTAGTCCTTGATCTCAACCTCGTCATCCTCGGGGATGCCGATCAATTTCGGCAGCAGCACGAGCTCTTTGATCAGCGCGACGATGTCTTCGACCGTCAGCGTGCGGGTTTCGAGGTCGACGCCGGTGCCAAGACGGGCGTTGAGCTTGTAACGACCGACGCGCGTCAGGTCGTAGCGCTTGGGGTCGAAGAACATCTGGTTGAGCAGCGACTCGGCTGCCTCAACGCTTGGCGGCTCGCCTGGGCGCTGCTTCTTAAAGAGTTCGATCAGACCGGCGCTGCGGTTCATCTCGAAGCGCTCAACCTCGTCGGTCAAAAGCTGGGTCAGCTCAGTTACCTCTTCGTCCTGAGCTTCCTTCCACTTGCGCTTGTCGTCGGTCATCCATGCGAGCAGCTTCTCGGCGGCCTCTTTGTCAAGCGCAGCGTCGTTCTTGTGCGTTGCACCCTTGAGCTTCTTCGAGAGCGCCTGGACGCGCTTGAAGAAGTCCTCAGCGCGCGGCTCAGCGTGCGGCGGATCGGCAAGAATTGTGTTGCGGATATAGCGCGAATCTTCAAACTGCTCCAGCAGCTCATCATCGGTGAAGCCGAGTGCACGCAGCAGCACCGTTACCGGAAGCTTGCGCTTGCGGTCGATACGGACGAAGACCTTGCCCTTCTTGTCAATCTCGAGCTCAAGCCATGAACCGCGGGCCGGCATCAAGTTGGCGGTAAAGACCTGCTTCTCCTTGTCCTTCGGCTCCATCACGTAGGCGCCCGGTGAGCGGACGAGCTGCGTCACGACTACACGCTCGGTGCCGTTGATGATGAAGGTGCCGCGGTCGGTCATCCATGGGAAGTCACCCATGAAAACCTGCTGCTCACGGATCTCTCCGGTCTCGCGGTTGATGAAGGCGACGGTGATTGAGAGCGGGCGCGCGTAAGTGATGTCCTTCTCGCGGCACTCTTCGATCGTGGCGACAGGCTCTTCAAAGGCAAGTTCGCCGAACTGAATCGCAAGGTTTCCGGTGTAGTCCTCAATCGGCGAGACGTCGTCGATTGTTTCGCGCAGTCCCCCCTTTTCGGGATCGACAAGGCGCTCAAACGAGCGTCGCTGGATGTCGATCAGGTTGGGAACTTCGATCGTGCTTTCAAGGCGCGCAAAACTACGGCGCGTACGGGGAGCGTCTACACGGGACAAGCGGCGTCTCCTGAAGTTCAGAGGCTTACGGGACAACTGCGAGGTGAACGTGACTTTCACGCGCGACTTCTGAAGATAGCACAAGGCTACGCAGACCCCACCTGCGGGGCGCATCGGCACTCACGGACCCCGCCCTGGACGACCGCGTATGTGGCGCGGCGTCCGCACTTAGGCGGCTACGACTATTGACCGATCTCGGCAGTCTAACTGATTAGGAGTCGGAACTCGCCGGCGGCGCTGAAGCAGGCTCCGGAGTGATCTCGTTCGTCAGTCGCCCTCTGCCTCTTCCGAGCGCCCCGCCGAGCGTCGCGACTATGCCGACCAAATAGAGCTGGCCAACCAATGCCTCGAAGATCGCCGTCGCGCGGGCCCCGCCGGAGACAGGAGTCAGGTCGCCGTAGCCGACCGTCGTCAGCGTCACGAACGAGAAGTACATGTTCGCCGAGGTTGAGCCGTCGTCGTTCAGCGTCGAGTTTGACGCATGCAGCACGGGGTTGTTGCTGATCGACTGCTCGAGGCCGTAGACGAAGCCGCAGAGCGTTCCGAACAGCAGGTAGATGGTGAGCGCACCAGCTAAAGCCCGTCCTCGCACTCCCTCGGCCTCAATGTCGAGAACGATGCCCCTGATGATCACCGCGGCGACGACGATGACGCCCGCCACGTTCATCGACCGACCTGCAGTCGAACTGGTGCTGCCGAGGACGCCTAGTCCAATCGCGCCGAGAACGCTAAGCACAGAGACGACAAGAACAACTCTGAAAACGCGCTGCGGCGCGTCGGAGGTCCAGCAGGCGATGACGGCTGCGCAGGCCTGGCAGATAATGACCGTGGCCCTCCAGGGGCTGCTCTCGGGGATCGCCACGGCAAGCACGATCGTCCCGACGACAAAGATCATCACGAAGCCGTAGGAGTGACTTGCCTCGGCGCGCCGGACCAAGTTGAAGCGATGAGTCACAGCTAATACTCCAACAGGCACGCCGGACAGCCCCGGGAACGCAGAAGGGCGCCCCGCAGGACGCCCTTCGACACTTCAAAACGGCAAGGCCGAACTACTTCAGTTCAACCGTTCCGCCTGCCTCTTCGATCTCAGCCTTGAGCTTGTCTGCCTCTTCGCGCTCAATGCCTTCCTTGACCGGGCCTGGCGCCTCATCGACGACGGCCTTGGCTTCCTTCAGACCGAGGCCGGTTGCCGCGCGGACAACCTTGATTACCTGGATCTTCTTGTCGCCGGCCGCCGTGAGAATCACGTCGACCGTTGAGCTGGCGTCATCATCGCCGCCAGCGTCGCCGCCGCCACCGGCTGCCGGAGCGGCTGCTGCCACTGCGGTTGCTGAGACGCCGAACTCTTCTTCGAGCGCCTTTACGCGCTCATTGAGCTCGAGCACCGAAATGCCCTTCAGCTCTTCAATCCATGCTTCTGTCGTTGTTGCCATGTTCTTATTCCCTCCTGGGATCGCTTCGGCGAGCTCGGCCTAAGCCGAAGCGTCCGCCTCGTTGTCGGAAGATGCTTCTTCTTCTGGTGCTTCTTCGGTCTCTGCTTCAGCCTCTACTTCAGGCTCTGCTTCGGCCTCTGGTTCTGCTTCGGCCGTTGGAGCCTCTTCGGCTTCGGCTTCAGTTTCGGG